>CALCIC010001012.1 GCA_937907405.1 uncultured Isosphaeraceae bacterium
TTGCACATAATGATCAAAAGGGGACCGTCGCAAGCATCCCTTCTCCCCCCGGGAGAAGGTGGCCGAAGGCCGGATGAGGGGCCTGGCGATTCGAGGTGGATGACGATCCCGGGGCTCGCCGCCTGAAATCCGTGGCGACTCCGACGACCCTCATCCGGCCGTTCCGGCCACCTTCTCCCGGGGGGAGAAGGGAATTCAGCCTCGGACCGCCCGACTTAAGATCCCGTGCCGATGACACGATCGCTTCGGGGCGTCTTCTCCCCGCAAGTGGTCCCGAAGCTCCCCGCCCTCCACGAGGCTCGTTCATGTCGAATCTGCGCCTGATCCTCGCGCTCCACAATCATCAGCCGGTGGGCAATTTCGACGGCGTCTTCGAGGCCGCGTATCGCGACAGCTACCTGCCGTTCATCGAGGTTCTGGAACGCTATCCCGAGATCCCGTTCGCGCTGCACACGTCGGGGCCGCTCGTCGAGTGGCTGGTCGACCAGCATCCCGAATACGTCGAGCGGGTCCGGGCGATGGTCGAGGCCGGGCGGGTCGAAATCCTCGGCGGCGGGTTCTTCGAGCCGATCATGACGATGATCCCCCACGTCGACCGGGTGGGGCAGATCCGCGAGTTCTCGGCCTATCTTGAGGAGCTGTTCGGCGCCAGGGTTCGGGGGATGTGGATGCCCGAGCGGGTCTGGGAGCAGCACCTGGCCTCGGCGATCGCCGAGGCGGGGATCGAGTATACGATCCTCGACGACTTCCATTTCGAGCGCGCGGGGGTCTCGGGCGACGACCTGTTCGGCTACTATCTGACCGAGGACGAGGGCCGTCTGCTGAAGGTCTTTCCGGGCTCGGAGACGCTCCGCTACACGATCCCGTTCCAGGAGCCGCACGCGACCTACGAGTTCCTCCGGGGGCTGGCGACGCGACGGCCGGGGGCGACGGTGGTCTGCGCCGACGACGGCGAGAAGTTCGGATCATGGCCCGAAACCTACGATCACGTCTACAAGCGCGGATGGCTCACGCGGTTCTGCGACATGCTCGTCGGCAACCGCGACTGGCTTGAGACGACCACGCTCAATCGGACGGTCGACGCGACGCTCCCCCTGGGCAAGGTCTACATCCCCGACGGTTCGTATCGCGAGATGACCGAGTGGGTGCTTCCTCCCGCCGACCGTCACGAGTACGACAAGGCCGGCCGGCTGGTCCGGTCGCACGATCAGGCGCATCAGATCAAGCCGTTCTTCCGCGCGGGGGGCTTCTGGCGGAACTTCAAGGCGCGCTATCCCGAGAGCGACGAGATGTACGCGCGGATGCTCGGCCTGTCCAAGCGGCTGACGGCCCTGGCCGGTCGGCCCGACGCCGACCCCGATTATCTCGACGTCGCCCGCCGCGAGTTGTACCGAGGTCAGTGCAACTGCCCGTACTGGCACGGCGCGTTCGGCGGCCTGTACCTTCCGCACCTCCGAGGGGCGATCTACCGGGCCTTGATCGCCTGCCACGACGCGCTCGACGAAGCCGAGGGGAAGGACGGCCGCCGCGTCGAGCTGGAAGTGGGCGATTTCAATCTCGACGCCCGCCAGGAGGTCCGGATCGAAAACGATCGGCTGATCGCCTTCGCGCGACCGGCGGAAGGGGGCCAGCTCTACGAGTTGGACGCGCGCCGGATCGGGGTGAACGTCCTGAGCACCCTCGACCGCCGCCCGGAGGTCTACCATCAGACGATCCTGGACGCGATCCGGACGCGGGGGGCGATCGAGCATTCGGACGCGCCGGCGAGCATTCACGACCGGGTCGTCTTCAAGCAAGACAACCTCGACGACCTGATCGTCTACGACCGCCACCCGCGGAAGGCGTTCGTCGACCACTTCCACCCGGCCGACGTCCGGCTCGAAGACCTGATCGCCGCGCGCGACGTCGAGCGGGGCGATTTCGTCGCGGGGGCCTACATGGCGAAGGTCCATCGCGAGCGGGATCGCGTCGCGCTGGTCATGGAGCGGCCCGGCTGGGCCGACGGCCATTCGATCCGCATCCGCAAGACGATCGAGCTGGCGGCGGGCTCGCCCGCGCTGGAAGTCCGCTACGAACTGGAAGGGCTGCCGTCGGAGGCCCGCCTTCATTTCGCCGTCGAGATCAACCTCGCGGGGATGGCCGGCCATGCCGCCGACCGGTACTATTCGAACCTGCAAGGCGACAAGCTGGGGATGCTCGACGCCCGGATCGACGAGCCGCGGCTTTCGGGGTTGAGCCTCGCCGACGAATGGCTCGACCTGGCCGTCGGCCTGAGCTGGTCGAAGCCCGGCGGCGTCTGGTGCTTTCCGATCGAGACCGTGAGTCAGAGCGAGGGGGGCTTCGAGGGGGTTTACCAGTCGTCCGCCGTGGTTCCGCACTGGGTCGTCGAGGGGGATGAAGCGGGCCGCTGGGAGGTGGCGATTCGGCTCTCGGTCGATTCGTGCAAACCCGCCGCGACCGCGGCCGAAAGGTTGCGCTCCAGCCTGGCCGAGGTCTAGCGCAGTATGATGCGAGCATTCCTTCTCCCCTCGCGGGAGAAGGTGGCCGGAACGGCCGGATGAGGGGGGCGCGACGGCCATCGACGCCCCCTCATCCGCCCCTTCGGGGCACCTTCTCCCGCGAGGGGAGAAGGGAGATTCGATCATCGACCCGTGTTCAAGTCAAAATTTAATTGTGCGAGTTCTTGCAGCCGGGGTCTGCGACCCCGGGGCGCGCGGCGTGAGATGGGACCGGCCTCAGAGAGGCCGGCTACAAGACTGGGGCCGCTTCATGTTCTGGCCGTTCCGCCGTCGAAGGCCCTCCGAGCCGCCGCCGCAATCGCCGATCGACGCGGCGGCGATCGTCCGCCGCGCGCGTCGGCTCCGGTTCCGGATTCGGCCCGAGACGGTGCTCCAACTCGCCGGGGCCTACCATGGGGCCCGTCCCGGCGTCGGCCTGACGTTCGCCGAGCTGCGCGCCTACGAGCCGGGGGACGACGTCCGCCACCTGGATTGGAACGTCACCGCCCGCCTCGGCCGGCCGTTCGTCAGGCGGTTCGTCGAGGAGCGTTCGTTCGTGCTCTGGCTGATCGTCGACGCCTCGGCCAGCATGAGGTTCGGCAAGGAGGGGCGGACCAAGGCCGATCGCGCGGCGCAGGCCGCCGCGCTGCTGGCGACCGCCGCGATTCACAACGGCGACCGCGTCGGCCTGCTGATCGTCAGCGACCGGATCGAGCTCGAGCTCCCTCCGGCCGGCGGCGTCCGCCATCTCGCACAGGTCGTCCGGGCCCTGGTGGCGACGCCTACCGCGTCCCGAAAAACCCAGTTGCACGCGGCCCTCACGCGGATTCGGAGGTCGTCCCGACGCGCGATGGTCGTCGTCCTCAGCGACTTCGAGTCCGAGGAGCCGATCGGGCTCTGGCGCCGCGCCAGCCGGCGGCACGACGTCATCGCCGTCCGCGTCGTCCACCCGCTTGAAGAGCGGCTGCCGGACGTCGGCCTCGTGATGCTCGAAGCCGCCGAAGAGCGGGGGCGGATCGTGGTCGACGCCCACTCGGCTCGGCGTCGTCGCTCGTACGCCCGGCATGCGGACGACCGCGAGCAGGCGTTCGTCCGATGGTGCATCGGCGCCGCGATCGACGGATTCCGGATGTCGACCGAGACCGAGCCGCTGCAGACGCTGACTAGGTTGTTCGAGCGCCGCGCCGCGCGTCGGAGCGGGCCGTGAGTCCGTCGCCGGAGCAAGCCCAGCCGCTCGTCCCTCCCCGCCCCAACCTGGGGCCCGAGCCCTGGAGCGGCGACGGCGGCGCGGCGAGCCTGTTGCTCCTGCCGGCGATCGTCGCCCTCGGCCTGCTGGCGTTCTGGCGCCGGGCTCGGCGTCGAGGCCGGAGAGGCCTCGTCTCGTCGCCTTCCCCGGCGTCCCCCGTCGATGAATCGCCCGAAGCCCGCCTGCTCAAGCTCTGCGAGCAGCTTCGCGGGACCTTGTCGGCGCGTTTCGGTCCCGAGCTTCACGCGCGGACGACCGAAGAGATCGCGGGCGATCCGGCGATCCGAGACCTGCTGGGAGCGGACCTGTTCCAGCGCATGACGGAATTCCTGCACACCGGCGACCGCCTCAAATTCGCCGGCCGCGACGCCGTGGACGGCGTCGTCGGCCAGCTTGAGGCGTACGCCGCGTGGGCGTCGGCGCTGGAGGCGCTGCCGAGGCGGGTCAACGGGTCGACTCGCCGATCTCCTGGCGATCGAACCGAACGCCGATCTCCTCGGACGCGCCCGCGTCGGTCTGGAGCGTGATCCGCCAGACGAGCGGGCTGGCCAGCTTGCGGTCGGGGATCGGCTCGCTGACCAGGATCACCTCCTCGGTCTGTCCCGGTTTGACGGAGGGGAACGACTGGCGTTCGATCGACCATTCACTCTCCATCGCCAGCTCGAACATCGCGATCCGCTCCCCGGTGGCGGTTTCGATGAAGGAGCCCTTGCTCGCATCGCCCGCGTCTCGGACGCTGGCCAGCTCAAGCGGCGTGAGCCGATGGTCGCTCGACCTGTTCATGAGCCGAAGCGTCAACACAAGGCAATCCGTGACCTTGCGCCGTTTGCTCGCCTTGGGATCGACGATCCGAGACAGGTTCACGGTCTGGAACCGAACGGCGATCGGAGTGACCTGAAGATCGCCGACGACCAGCGGCGACCCCAGCCTCGTGATTCGAACCTCGGAACCCGGCGAGGCCGCCTCGGGCGTCTTGACCGCGGGCTTCCCCCAGTCGACGGCCGGAGGGGGGGGCACGATCGGGGCGGGCGTCTTGAAACCGCGGTTGGTCGCGAGCACCCAGATCAACGCCAGGGTCACCGCGCTGGAGTAACTGGCCAGAAGCAGCGTGGGCAACGAGTACGTCGGTTTGCTCGGGTAGGCCGTGACGCGGACGCTCCGTCGCCGCGAGCGCTCGTCCGCGCGATGCTTGGTCGTCACGTCGGGCGACGGCGTGAGCTGGACGTTGATCTCAAGGCCCGTGGGGTCGGACGAACCGAGCGCCGGGTCGGGCTCGGGTTTCTCGATCGACGTCGCGAGCATCAGGTTGATGTCGTCGGTGGTGATGGAATCGGGGGAGGCGTCGTCGGCGGCGGCGCGCTCGGAAGGGCTCTGGAGCGGGCTCGCCGTGGTGGAGGATTCGGCGTCGGGGGGCCCTGACCCGTCCGGAAACGGCGTGTGCGGCGGCTCGGCGTACGGGTTGCCCGTCATCATTCCAGAGTTCCCGAAGGCCCCAGGCGTCGTCGCGCGCAAGCTGCAATGCCTGCGAGCCGGCTGGCTATACTATACGCAGTTTATCGGTCGCTGTGTCGCCGTTCTCTGCCTGAGATTCTTACAAAGCACTCTCGAAGGGCTCCCGTCCTGGAGATTCCAGGGGAATTCGTCCACCTCGATCCCGATCAACTGGTGATCCTCAGCCAGACGGTCGTGCCCGGCCCGGCGGAAAGGAGCCGGCCGGCGTCGCCGTTGACGACCGCGACCTCGACCCAGCCGCCGCTGCCCAGCAAGGCGACGAGTGAACCCGTGGGGCGGTCGCCGTAGGTGCGCGTGATCCCCTCGATTCGCCGGCCGGCGATCTCGACGACCCAGTCGTTGCGGGGGCGCGCGGCCAGACGCTCGCGCTTGATGTTGGTGATCAGGTTGCCGAACGTGTCCCGGAAGATCACCTCGCCGATGCAGCCGTTCTCGACGGCGTTGGGTTCGAAGTTGCTGAGCGTGATGAACTTGTCGACGGCCGGGCCGAGCGCGGCGGGATCGCCCCCGGTGCGCAGGTGGGCCGCGGCGGGCGCCATGACGTCGCGGCCGTGGAAGGTCGGCGAGATCTCGGAACGCGCGAGGTTCGGATTGCTGATCTCCCAGACCCCCTGGACCTGATGAGAGCGCGAGACCCCCGTGATCACGCCGTTGTCGGGCGCGACGAACCACTGGTCGGCCGCCTTGAAGACGAGCAGCCGACGGTCGGTCCCCACCCCGGGGTCGACGACCACGAGATGGACCGTGCCCGCCGGGAACGCGTCGACGATCCCCGCGAGCACGAAGGCCCCCTCAAGAACGTTTTGCGGCGCGATCGAATGGCAGACGTCGACCAGCGCGGCCTCCGGCGCCAGACCCAGGAGGATCCCCTTGACCGCCGCGACGTAAGGGCCCCCCAGGCCGAAGTCCGTCGTCAGCGTGACGATTCTCGAGCTCATCGCGACCTCCGATTCGACCCGTGACCGACCTTTCGTTGTGGACGTTTCCTCAGCTCAGGACGTGCTCGCCTCGTACGTCGCGGTGATTCGCGACGTCATGCCCCCACGAGGGTTGAAGTGGCCGACGACCTTCATCCGCAAGGGCCGGCACGAGGCCGTCAGGTCGTCGAGGATCGCGTTGATCGAGTGCTCGTAGAAGATGCCTCGGTCGCGGAACGCGAAGAGGTAGAGCTTCAGGCTCTTCAACTCCAGGCACGTCGCGGCCGGGACGTAGGTGATCACGATCGTCCCGAAGTCCGGCTGACCCGTCTTGGGGCAGACCGCCGTGAACTCCGGACAGGTGATCTCGATCTCGTACTCGCGATTCGGGAACTGGTTGGCGAACGTCTCTACCGCGGCTGCCATGACGATTCCTCGGCCCTGTCTGTGCGGGCCCGAAGCGTCGGACCCGGGGCGCGCGGTGAGACCACTCCCGACGCGCCCGTTTCTTTGGAGGTTTTCATTTTGAGGCACTCCATGATTATTCTAGGCTGTAGAAGGTCGTGCGCGGAAGTGGCATCACCGCCGACCAAATCGCCAGATCGGACCTGTCTGGCGGGGTATGGCTGGTTTGGGTCGTTGAGATGGGCCGTCGCTGGCGATGGAGTCTTCAATGGCGGCCGGGTATCTGGAATTTCGCGCGGCGGAATGGGGCTCGACCGTGGTATGATTGGCGGCTCATGAAGCGGGACCGTCGTTGCGAGGCGGACGTCGGGGAAGGCCGTCGGCGGTTCAATGGGGCTCCGTGGTCTTTTCTCGGTGAGCCCTTGATTCCCTGACGCTTTTTGCTAAATGTGTTGGTAACGCAGGTTTCTGGCCTCGTCGGGTTCTCGGACGCATGACGTTCCGGCCCCGAGGGGCTCGCGTGCGGGACCGGCCTGTTCGCTTCAGTAACCTTTGAATTTGGTGCGGTTCCCGTTCCCGACAGGAGTTTCCCGATGTCGCAAGGCCCCCGCCGTCTCCTCCGCCTGGAAACCGTCGACGGAGTCACCGTCGTCAGCTTCGTCGACACGAAGATCGTCACCGAAGAGCAGATCCAAGAAACAGACGAACAGCTTTACAGCCTGGTCGAGGACGAAGGCCACAAGAGCCTGCTGCTCAACTTCGGAAACGTCCAGTATCTTTCCAGCGCCGCCCTGGGCAAGCTGATCAACCTCAAGAAGAAGGTCTCGGCGGTCAAGGGCAAACTCAAGCTCTGCTGCATCCACCCCGACCTCCTGGAGGTCTTCCGGATCACCCGGTTGGATCAGGTCTTCGAGATCTATCCCGAGGAGCAGACGGCGCTCGACAAGTTCTGATCCGCCGTTTCCCGGCCGCCCCGTCAACGGCGGCCTCGCGCCTGGTGTGGCGAGTCTGTCTGAAGGACGCGAGCTTGAAACGGGGCGGCGCGAGTTCGGCT
>CALCIC010001013.1 GCA_937907405.1 uncultured Isosphaeraceae bacterium
CGCCGCCGCGGCGGGCTCGGCGTCGTCGACCGGGGCGGCGGCGGCCTCCACGGCGGGCGCGGGGGCCTGCGGCGGCGCGCCGCCGGGCTGCGCGGGGGCCGCGGCGGGCTCGGCCGCGACCGCGGGCGCAGGCGCGGGGGCTGCGGCGGCGGGCGCGGGCGGAGGGAGGGCCGGTTCGGCCGAGCCTTCGCCTTCAGTCAACATGGCTGAATCGCTGGCGTCCGGAACGTCGCCGCCCCCGCAACCGGCGACGCCCGTGAGACATGCCCCGGCGAGGCCGAGACTGTACAACCACGCAATCCATGGATTGGGTTTCATCGCGCCGCGTTCCTTTCCTCTGCGATCCTGGACGAGGTCGGCAGGCTCTCGCGACCCAGGGGCGTCGCCCCTTCGGCCCTACCTCAAGTCACCATCTTTAAATTATGACTTTCCGATCGTCGCCGTGGAAGAGGGCGACCGGATTTTCAACAGGACCGCGACGGCCCGAAGCCCGTCCATCGATCAGGAGCCGATCACATCTAGAAGCGAGTCGGCCCTCGCCACTTGCCTGACCGCCGAACGCGGGTTAAGCTCTGTGAATGCACGCCCGAATCGCGGGGCTGCGCCGACTCGCCAGTGTTGCGCATCGATTGATTCGAGAACCCACCATGAATCCTCAGCAACGCACCATCCTTCTGGTCGACGACGATCACGAAATCGTCGAATCGATGCGCACGATCCTCGAGAACAAGGGCTACCGCATCCTCGTCGCCCGCGACGGCAACTCGGGCCTGATGGTCGCCGAGCGCGAGAATCCGGATCTCCTGATCCTCGACATGATGATGCCCAAGAAGAGCGGCTTTCTCGTTCTTGAGAAGCTCCGCAGCCGCCCCGGCGGCATGATCCCCACCATCATGATCACCGGCAACGAGGGGAGCCGCCACCGCGCCTACGCCGAGATGCTGGGCGTCCGCGACTACATCCGCAAGCCGTTCGCCATGGAGAAGCTCGTCCGAGCGATCGACAAGGTGCTCGGCGTCAAGCCTCGCGGCGAGGCCGGATTCGACGACGAGGGCTGACCCCGGCCCCTCCCCCGGGGCGTTCGTTCCGTTCTCAAGGCGTCTCGAAGCCCAACTCTCCCAGAATCCGGGTCAGGGCGAGCAGCGGTAGGCCGGTGATCGCGGTGAAGTCCTCGGTTTCGATCCGTTCGAACAGGACCACGCCGCGCTCCTCGATCTTGTAGCTCCCCGCGCAGTCCAGCGGACGATCGGTCGCGACGTACCGTTCCAGACGCCGCCGATCCAGCGGTCGCATGGTCAGCCGGGCGACGTCGACGTGCATGAACCGGCGTCCACTGTGGTGCACGACCATCGCCGTGACCAGTTCGTGCGTCCGGCCCGACATCGCCTCAAGCTGAGCGACGGCCTGAAGAACTCCTCCCGGCTTGCCGATGATCCGGCCGTCCAGGTGCGCGAGTTGATCGCAACCGACGACCACCGCCGCCGGTTCGAGCTTCGAGACGCTCTCGGCCTTGCCGACGGCGAGCGTCAGGGCCAGGTTCCGGGGCGTGAGCCCCTCGGCGTCGACCGAAGCCTCGTCGAACGGCGGCGCCACGCACCGGAACGGAATCCCCAGCCGCTCGACCAGGGCCCTCCGATAGGGGGACGTGCTCGCCAGAATGAGCTCGGGGAGACCCGTTCCGTTCATCCATCAGGTCCTTCATGAATTTCCAGGATTTCGACCGGTTCGGCGCTCGTCCGCTTCAGACCGCCAAATCACGTCGTCGACGATTGACATTCTTTCGGACATTCGTCTACGGTGAACGTCGCTTTGAGCCGGAATTCTTCGCGTCCCGACGACGACGCGCCTGTTGGTTTCGGCGCCGATTCTCGGGCCGCACCTTCGTCGTCTCCCCAGCATGTCCGAGCCACAAAACCCATGAGCCATACCGAAGACTTACTGAGTGCGTGGCTCGACACCGTCGAGGACCACGCGATCATCCTCCTCGACGTGGAGGGCAACATCGCAAGCTGGAACAAGGGGGCGGAACGGCTGCTCAAGCACGAAGAGGACGAGGTTCTGGGGCGCCCCTCGCGGATCATCTACACCGACGAGGACGTCGCCAGGGGAATTCCTGAGCAAGAGCTGAACACCGCCCTGGCGATGGGGAGTTCGAAGGACGAGCGCTGGCACGTTCGCAAGGACGGCACCCGGTTCTGGGGCTTCGGCAGTCTGAGCGTGCTCAAGACCGAGGAGGGGGTGCCACGCGGATTCGTCAAGGCGTTTCGCGATCTCACGGAACGGAAGCGGCTCGAAGACGAGTTGCAGAGGCAGGCGACGGAACTCCGCGCCGTCGATCAGCGCCGCAACGACTTCCTGGCCATGCTCTCGCACGAGCTGCGCAATCCGCTGTCGCCGATTCTCAACTCGGTCTACATCCTCGACAACCGGTTCGGCCCGCGCGACCCGATGATCGCGTCGAGCTGCAAGACCATCGCGCGGCAGGTGACGAGCCTCAAGCGGATGATCGACGACCTGCTCGACGTGTCGCGGCTGTCCAAGCAGAAGCTCGTCCTCGACAAACAGCCGGTGGTGCTCGGCGAGATCCTCCGCCACGCGGTCGACGACGTCCGGACGCTCGCGGCCGAGCATCGACACGACCTGACGCTGTGCATGGAGGAGCCGGCCGACGTCATGCTTGAGGCCGACCCCGTTCGACTCGTCCAGGTCTTCGTCAACCTGCTGACCAATGCCGTCAAGTACATGGATCCGGAAGGGAAGATCTGGCTGACCGGCCGCGTCGAGGGGGACGAGGCCGTCGTGTCGGTCCGCGACACCGGCGTGGGGATCGGCCCGGAGATGCTCGGGCAGGTCTTCGATCTGTTCATACAGGCCGACCACTCGCGGTCAAGGAGGCAAGGGGGGCTGGGGATCGGCCTGGCGTTGGTGCGCAACCTCGTCGAGCTCCACGGCGGTCGCGTCGAGGCCCGGAGCGACGGCCCCGGCAAGGGAAGCGAATTCATCGTGAGCCTTCCGCTGCTTCCCGTCGAAAACCAGGGGGGAGCAGTCGCCGACGACGCGTCGGGCGCCCCGCCGACGGCCGCCCGGCGGGTCTTGATCGTCGACGACGACGCCGACTCCGCCCGAAGCCTGGGCATGTTGCTGGAACTCGAAGGGCATGCGACGTTCGTCGCGCACGACGGCCCGTCGGCCCTGGCGGCGGCGCGCGAGCACCTCCCCGACGTGGTCGTGCTCGACATCGGCCTGCCCGGAATGAGCGGCTATGAAGTCGCGGCCGCCCTCAAGCGCGAATTCGACGTCCAACTGATCGCCATGACCGGCTACGCCGAGGACGACAAAGCGCGCGAGGCCGGCTTCGACCACTACCTCGTCAAGCCCGTCGATCGCGACGACCTGCTGGCCCTGCTGAACTCAGGGTGACCGCCGGCCTCAGGCGAACCGCGTCAGCAGAACCAACGAGCCGACGGCCATCACCAGGCCGGCGACCTCGTAACCGTTCAGCGATTCCTTGAAGCCCACCGCGCCGATCGCCGTGAGCAGGAGGATCATCGACACCGAGTAGACCACGCCGATGGTCGCAAGCTTCAGATGGCGCATGACGTACACCCAGCCGAACGCCGTGGAGGCGTACACCGCGAAGCCGACGTAAAACCAGCCCGATCGCAGCGGGCTCTTCTGGACGCTCGCCAGCTTCAGCAGATAATCGCCGGCGACTCCGACGATGCTGAACCCGACCGTAACGAGGATGGGGAGGTAATGCTTCAAAGGAGCCTCTTCTCGTTCCAACGATTCCGCCGGTCCGCGCGGCGCGAGGAGGAAAAGCCCTTGAAGCGAGAGCGCGGCGCCCGTTCGTCACGGACGGCGCGCATGCCGTCGAGGAACGCGTCCTCATGAGGGCCTTGAGCCGGCCCCCGACTCCGCCGGCGGAGGTCGCTCCGATCCCTACTCGACCAGTGGTCGATCGCGGGCGTTCGCCTTCGAACGACCCGGCCGGTCCCACGACGCGGCGGTGGACCTGGCCGGCCGACACGTAATGGTACGCGGACGCGCGAGGCCGCCTCAGATGCGGAGGGCGTCGACCAGCTCGCGGGGCGGAAGGAAGTAGCCGAAGTAGAAATCGCCGAACAGGGCGTACTTCGCGGAGCTCACGTCGAATCGCATCGTATAAACGATGTCCTTGAGGTACAGCGGGTTGCGCGACCAGAGGGTCACGCCCCATTCCCAGTCGTCGAGGCCGGTGGACGCGGTGATGAGCTGGGTGACCCGGCCGGCGAACTTCATGCCGCTGCGGCCGTGGTGCGACATCAGCTCGGAGCGTTCCTCGAACGGCAGCAGATACCAGTTCTGCTCGCCGCTGCGCATCTTGCTCATCGGGTAGAAGCAGAAGCAGGGCCAGTCCGGGAAGTCAGGATACAGCCGCTGCTGGTTCATCGACTCAAGGCGCTCGGAGTAAGCGGAGACCTTGGTCTTGAACACGCTGCTTTCGGGGTCGAGATGCTCGCGGTCGCGGAGGATGGCCGCGTACTGGTCGGCGTCGGGGACGTACTCCGAGACTTCGGTGACGGAATAGAACGAGTACGAGGGGACCAGCGCCGCGCCCAGAGGCGACGCCGCGATCGCCGTCTCGACGGCGTGCAACGCCTTCAGGTCCGGCCCCGCCAGCATCACGCCGAAATCCGCCTTGTGGCCGGGGATCGCGAAGCACTGGATCTGATCGACGGCGCCCGGCTGCTTGGTCCCCAGCGCGTTCGCCAACTCGTCCCGGCCGGCGGATCGCTCTTCCTCGGTGAACCCGCGAAGACGGTCGCGATCGACCTTGTAGAAGAGGTGGAGGAAGTGCCACCCGGTCTCCGGCGTCAGGGTCGCGGGGTACTTCGCCGAGGCGGCGGGCCGATGCCCGTGTTGCATGGGGTGGGTCTTGGCGCCCGGTTCCGTGGCCCCGCCTTGCGCCGGGGTCGTGGTATCGCTGGACATCGCCGATCCTTTTGTGGGGTGCGTCTCCAATTCGCGGTTCTCTGTCAACACGATTGTATGACGAGGCGCCGCGAGGGGGCAAGGCGACGGTCTCCACGGACCTCGCCCGCTCAGTCGTCGCTCCGCGCCGGCGGTTGGAGGCCGGGCTGGCAGTGCTCGCAGGGCTTGAGCCCCTTCTCGACCGCCTCGGCGACGCTCGCCAGACGGTCGATGTTCGCCTCGGACATCGCCTTGACGTCGTCGCAGGTGGCCAGATGATATCGCTTCTTCCTGATGTTCCCCACGAGCCTGAGTTCGCCCGGAGTCGACGAGGCGAGCGAGGGAGAGGGAGGAGGCGTCGGGGCTTCCGCCTCAGGCGCCTCGTCCCCGGGGGCGTCCAGCAGTCGGTTGACGACCGGGGGCGCGGCGGCTTTCCAGGAGGGGACGGTCGCGAGCGCCCAGCCCGCCGCGACGCCGGCCATCGCAATCGCGACGACTCCCGCGGCGACGGCCGCCGTCTTGAGCGCGCCCATGCGGTTCCGGCCGTCCTGCCGCCGCAGCCAGGCGTCGAGATCGTCGGCGAGCGCCCGTGCGGTGGCGTAACGGTCGTCCGGCTTGTCGGCCATCGCCCGCATGCAGATCCTGCCGAGGGCCGAGGGGACCGCCGGGTTGATCGCCTGAACGGATTCGCGGCCTGATCGATGCAGGCTCTGAGCCTCGACGCTCGGCGCGGAGGGAGTCGCGAGCGTCGCCGGCATTCCCGGCCGCCGACCGGCGAGGATCTCGAAGAAGATCACGCCCAGACTGAACACGTCGCTCCGCTCGTCGACCTGTCGGCTCAGCCCAAGCGCCTGTTCGGGGCTCATATAAGCGGGCGTCCCCACCACGGCACCGTCGTGGGTGAGGCTGGAGTCGAGGTCCGACCTGCGGGCGAGGCCGAAGTCGATCAGCCGAGGGCGCCCGTGGTCGTCGATCAGGATGTTGGCCGGCTTGATGTCGCGGTGCAAGACGCCGAGCTGATGCGCGTGGTCGACGGCGTCGGCCAGTTCGCGGAGGATGCGAGCCGCGGCCCTCGGATTGAACGGGTGATGATCGCGGCACCACCACAGCGGTCGACCGTTCACGTGCTGATAGGCCACCCAGCATCGCCCCTTGTCAAAGCCGGCGTCGTGCACGGAGACGATGTTGGGATGATCGAGCCGGGCCGCGGCGCGGGCCTCTCGAAAGAACCGCTCCATCACCCGCTCGCTGGGATTCGCCAGCCTCAGCACCTTGAGCGCCACGTCGCGGTCGAGCCTTGGGTCGTAGGCCAGAAACACCTCGCCGAAACCACCGTCACCCAGGCGCTCGCGAAGCTGAAACCGGCCCAGACTCCCCAACGAACCCCGACTCCAGGTCGCCATCCAGGCCGAGGCCGAAGACGAGGGGGAGGACGAACCGCCCTGATCGACCGAATCGTCGGAACCGTCGCCGTCAAGGGTCGAGCCGCTCCGAGGGGACCGGCTGTCAAGCGGCTGCCCGCAGTGCGGACACTCTCCGCTCCGCGCGACGTCGTCGCCGTCGCCGGAGCCGACCTCGACGCTTCGCAAACATCCCCGGCAGACGACCCGGACCGGAGAACTCATGTCCTGAACTCCTCTCAATCCCTGAACCCAAAATCGCCGCCGACCGACCGATCCGTCGCCGTTTCCGTCTCGGCTGCAAGGCCAGCCGTCGTCGATCCATACCAGAACCTACAATGCGACGCCCGCCGAGCAACCCTTCGGCCGGAGAAAGCCGGTTCGATTCGGGAGGATGGACAACCCAGTCGACCCATCACCCGAGCACACACGCAACATCGATATGTCCTCTTTTCACAACGGGCGTCGGCCCCCCGCGTGACTCTGAAGCAACACGAAGTCGCGAAAACGGGACGTCCACAACGGCGGGCTTGATGTCCGGGCGCCGGCTTGCAACGGGGGCGCGGCTGGGCTCTACTGGCGGTTTCGCCTCGACCGCGGCGAGCGAGCAACTGCCGCAACGCCTTGCATCCGAAGAAATTAAGCGAAGCAACGAAGATCAAGAGTCACGAGGTCCAACCGATGTCGCCAACGAAGCCAGGCCCACCGGGGTCGTTCTTGCTGATCGCCGCCTTGTTCATGGCGGGAGCGCCCGCGGAATCCCGAGCCGCCGAGCTTTACGTGGGGGGCGCGACCGTGAGCATCACTCCCGATCGTCCGGTGGCGCTCGCGGGGCAGATGCACACCCGAGTCTCCAAGGGGGTCGAGAGCCCCGTAACGGCGAACGCTCTGGCGCTCGAGTCGCGGAACGGCGACCAGTCGCTCGACATGGCGATCTTGGTCTCGTGCGACCTGGTCTCGATCGACGCCGCGGTCCTCGATCAAACCCGGCGTCTCGTGAAAGATCGGCTGTCGGACCTTGACGTCGGGAAGATCGTAGTCAACGCAACCCACACGCACACCGCGCCGGTCATGCGGGAAGGGGATTACGAGATCCCCAAGGACGGCGTCATGCAACCGGCGGAATACCTGGAGTTCCTCTCCTCGCGGATCGCCGACGCGGTGGTCGTGGCCTGGAAGTCGCGCAAGCCGGGCCGCGCCGGATGGGGCCTCGGGCATGCGGTGGTGGGCCAGAACCGCCGCTCGATCTACGCCGACGGCCGCGGCGTGATGTACGGCCCGACC
>CALCIC010001014.1 GCA_937907405.1 uncultured Isosphaeraceae bacterium
CGATCAGCCCGACGACGCCCAGGAGCACCAGGGGCGTCGGGATGTCGCGATCGGTGCGCGGAGCGGCTAAAAAGGGGTCAGGAGCCGTTTCGTCGCCTGAAACGGTTCCTGACCCCTTTTTAGCCGCCAGGGACCGGAAGCTGCCGGCGATCGACCCAATGATCAGCGGCAGCGCGTTGAGCATGCTCAGGATGCCCCCCGTGGCGACCGCCCCCGCGCCGATGTACCGCACGTAGGCGCCGCCGATCTGACCGGCCGACATCGCGCCGATGGTCGTCTTGCCGGGGGGCAACGGGTCCGTCAGGCCGTCGCCGAAGAGGCTGATCAGGGGGATCAGCATGAGCGCCGTAAGCATCCCGCCGCCGACCATGATCGACGCGACCCGAGGCCCGATGATGTAGCCGACCCCCAGCAACGTGGGATCGGGCTCGATCCCCACGACCGCCTTGGAATACCCCTTCACGCCTGTAATCGCCTTCGACCACTCTCCCGGCCAGAGCTTCAGGCCCTTCATCATCAGGTTGTACGCCGCCCCCACGCCGAACCCCAGGAACACCGTCCGGGCGTTCGAGCCCCCCTGCTCGCCGACGATCAAGACCTTGGCGCAGGCGGTCCCCTCTGGGTACGGCAGCGCGCCGTGCTGCTTGACGATGAACACCCGACGCAAGGGGATCATCATCAAGATCCCCAACAGACCGCCGAGCACCGAGACCAGCATCACCCGCGACCACTCCAGGTCGTAGCCCAACAGCATCAAGGCGGGCATCGTCGCCCCCACGCCGAACGCGATCGACTCCCCCGCCGAGCCCGCCGTCTGGACGATGTTGTTCTCAAGGATCGTCGCCCGGCGAAGCTGAAACGCTCGGGAAAGCCCCCGGAAGATCGTGATCGCAAGCACCGCCACCGGGATCGACGCCGACACCGTCATCCCGACCTTGAGGAACAGGTAGAGCGACGACGCCCCGAAGACCACCCCCAACAGCGACCCCAGGGCGACCGCCCGAACCGTCAACTCGGGCATCTGGACGTCGTCGGGCACGTGCGGCCGAAAGGCCGGCGACGGGGGGTTGGTTCGGGCCATTTGCGGCGGTGCTCCTTTACAGGCTCGAAGCGCAAGCGAGTGAATTCTTCCAATCGCCGTCGCCGAGGGATCGTGGCTCCACTCAGGCGATCCCCGCGTCCCGGAGTTCCGAGAGCCGGTTGACGATGTCGCGGAGGACGTGGATCATCGCCTGGCCGGCCTCGATTTTGTAGATCAGTTCGGGGGAGTAGAAGCTAAGGGTCTTGAAAGTCTCTTCGTGGTATGTGTTCAACCGTCGCTTGATGACCTCGTCGCTCATGTCGTCGAGCCGGTTCTCACGCAACGCCCGGGCCCGCAGCCGCTTCATGGCGAGCTTGACGTCGTCGATGTTGAGATGGAAAACCTGGACGACGTCGAGGATGGCGTCAAGCTGCTCAGCCTGCGCCCGGTTTCGAGGCAGGCCGTCGAGGATCAACGTCTGCTGTGCGGGGAGGAAGAACTCCTGAAGTTCCAGAATCTTCACGTGCCGCTCGAAGATCCGCACCGTCAGGTCGTCGGGGACCATCTTGCCCACCGACGTATAATTCTCAATCTCCGCGCCTAATTTACCAAGCTTGGGGATTTTACGGAACACGTCCCCCATCGAGATATGCACCAGGTCCGGGAGTTGGCCGAGCACCGTCCCTTGCGTCCCCTTGCCGCTGCCGGGCATGCCGAACAGGAGGATCGCGCGACACTTGCCCTCGTAATCGACGAACTCGAAGTTCTTCCAGGCTGGCGCCATGTCTTCACCTGCGATATCGAGGTTGGGATGGATCGACGAAACAGCTTACCATCTAACGTTGACGCGCGTGCGAACCAACTGGGTCACATCCTCTTCACCTATTCTTTCTCTTTCGACAGACCGGGAGCAAGACGTTGCGGGAAACTCGACTCCTTCTGATTCGACACGCCGAGACCGCCGCCCCGAACGTCTTTCACGGCGCGGAGTCCGACGTCGGGCTGAGCCCCTGGGGAGAACGGCAGGCGGCCCTTCTGGGCGATCGGCTGGCCCGCGAGCAGGCTTCCGCGTTGTACTGCTCGGGGATGCGCCGGGCGATCGCCACCGCGGGGGTCGTCCGCCTGGCCTGCGGCCTGACCCCGACGGTGATCCAAGACCTCCATGAGCGGCGGATCGGGCCCCTCAGCGGCCAGTCCCGCGAGGACGGCTGGGAGATCTACGGAGAATCGAAGCGGCGGTGGATGACCGGCGATCTCGAATTCACCCATCCCGGCGGCGAGTCGTTCGCCGCGATCGCCCGCCGCGTCCTGCCGATCCTCGACGACGTTCGACGCCGCAACGAAGGCCGGACCTCCCTGGTCGTCGCCCACGGCATCGTGATTCGCGTCGCCTTGCTAAGCTTGCTTTCCGACCGCGATCCGGCCGACTTCGACGACGTGGCCATCGACTTCGCCTCGATCAACGAGCTCGCCTGGGACGGATCGGGCTGGAACGCCCGGGCCCTCAACGAGGTCGTCGCCCCCTCCCCCGCCCGGCCGGTCGCCTGAGCCGGGCGAACGATGGGTTTG
>CALCIC010001015.1 GCA_937907405.1 uncultured Isosphaeraceae bacterium
GCTCGACGCTGGTGGCGGGAAGCGGGTACAACAAGTTGATCGGTCGTGAGGGGCAGGTCCAGTTCAAGGCCGACAAGGCGACCGCGCTGGCCTTCACCGGTCACGCCCGAGGCCGGTCGTTGAACGGTCAGCCGCGCAAGCCGGCCGGGACCTACTACCGGTTCATCAACAACCATCTGGTTCCGGTCCTCAAGATCAACACCTGATCCGGGACGAATCGAGCCGAGCCGAGCCGAGCGACGTCCATGATTCCGCTGCCCATCGATCCCAGTCTGCCCCGGATTCTCGATCGTCTCAGGGAGGGGCCGGGGTTGGTTTTGATCGCCCCTCCGGGGTCGGGCAAGACCACGCGGGTCCCCGCCGCGATCGTCCGGTCGGGCCTGCTGGGCGCGGACGATCCCTCGGTGATCGTCTTGCAGCCGCGACGGGTCGCCGCGCGGTCCGTCGCGGCCCGGATCGCCGACGAGCAGGGGTGGACGCTGGGGCGCGAGGTCGGATATCAGATCCGATTCGAGCGCCGGGCGTCGGCGTCGACCCGGTTGCTGATCGAGACCGAGGGGGTGCTCACCCGCCAGATCCTGGCCGATCCGTTCCTCGAAACGGTGGGGGCGGTGGTCCTCGACGAGTTCCACGAGCGGAGCCTGCACACCGATCTGGCGCTGAGCCTGCTCCGTGAAGTCCGCCGCGAGGTCCGGCCCGACCTGCGGATCATCGTGACGTCGGCCACGCTCGACGCCGAGCCGGTGGCCCGCTTCCTCGACGCGCCGATCGTCGAGGTCCCCGGCCGCGTCTTCCCGGTCGAATTGGAATACCGAGAGGCCGAACGTCCGGCCGATCCGGCGGTCGTCGCCGGGGCCGTCGCCTCGGCCCTCGCCGACCGCTCCGACCGGGGGCACGTCCTCGTCTTCCTGCCGGGCGCGGCCGAAATCCGTCGCGCGTGTCGAGAACTCGAACCGATCGCCGCCGCCGCGGAAGCGGACGTGCTGCCGCTTTACGGCTCGCTGTCGGCCGAGGAGCAGGACCGGGCGCTTCGACCTTCCGGGCGTCGGAAGATCATCGTGGCGACGAACATCGCCGAGACCTCGCTGACGATCGACGGCGTGACGACGGTGATCGACGCCGGGCTTGCGCGGGTGGCCCGCCACGACCCCCAGCGCGGCCTGGATCGGCTCGACCTGGAGCGGATCAGCCGGGCGTCGGCCGATCAGCGCGCCGGGAGGGCGGGGCGGACCGGCCCCGGGCGCTGCATCCGGCTCTGGTCGGAGCGCCGGCACGCGGCGCTTGCGCCGTTCGACGAGCCGGAGGTCCATCGCGTCGATCTGGCCTCGACGGTGTTGACGCTGCGGTCGTGGGGCGTCCGCGAGCCCGAGCGGTTCGGCTGGTACGAGCCGCCGTCGAAGGACCGGCTCGAAGCCGCCGAGGTCCTCCTCGCCCGGCTCGGGGCGCTCGACGCGGAAGCCCGGACGATCACGCCGATCGGCGAGCGGTTGCTCGCCCTGCCCGTGCATCCCCGGCTCGGCCGGCTGCTCCTGGCCGCCGCCGCCGAGGGACTGGTTTACGAGGGCGCGGCCCTCGCCGCGCTGCTCTCGGAGAAGGACGTCGCCGCGCGTCGCCCCGGCGGCGGGCGTCGCGGTCTTTCCGACGTGCTCCCCCGCCTCGACCTGCTCGCCGAGGCCGAGGCCGGTCGATTCGGGCCGACGCTCAAGGACCGCGGGATCGACCCGTCGGCCGCGCGCCAGGTCGCGCGGATTCGGGACGATTTGATCCGCCTGGGCAGACGGCTTGAAGGGGCCGAGCGGCGATTCGACCGAGACGACGACGACGCGCGTGAGGAGGCGCTCCTGAAGCTTTTGATCCTGGCCTATCCCGACCGGGTTTCGCGGCGGCGCGGATCGGAGGAGACGGGGGTGATGGTCGGCGGTCGCGGGGTGCGGCTGGCGCGGGAGTCGGTCGTCCGCGACGGCGAGTTGTTCCTGGCCCTCGACCCCCGCGAGGCGAGGCGGCGGGGGACGCTCGAACTGGACGTGTCGATCGCCAGCGCGGTTCGGCTGGAATGGCTGGAGGAACTGGCGCCGCAATCGTTCCGCCGAGTCCGCCGGACGCAGTACGACGCCGACCGCGAGCGGGTCGTGGCGGGGAATCAGCTCTGGTATGAAGACCTGTTGCTCCGCGAGGACTCCGCCCCCCCGGCCGACGCGCGGGAGGCGTCGGCGGCCCTGTTCGAGGCGCTCCGGCCCCGCGCCGGCGCGATCTTCCGCGATGACGAGACGGCCGCCGCCTGGCTCTCCCGGTACGACTTCGTCAGACTGGCCGTTCCCGAACTGGATTGGCCCGAACTGTCCGACGAGGCGCTCGCCGAACAACTGTCGTTCCTCTGCCACGGCAAGTCGCGCGCCTCGGAGGTCCGGCGCGCCCCCAAGGCGGCCTACCTGGAGGCGTTGCTCGCCCCCGCGCAGGTCCGCGAGCTGTCCCAATCCGCGCCGGAGACCCTGACGATCCCCAGCGGCCGGCAGGCGAGGCTGAAGTACGAGCCCGGCCGTCCCCCCGTCCTCTCGGCTCGCCTGCAAGAGCTGTTCGGCATGCTCGACACGCCGCGCCTGGCGCGCGGCCGCGCGCCCTTGCTGGTGGAGCTGCTGGGGCCGAACCACCGCCCGGTCCAGGTGACGTCGGACCTCCGGAGCTTCTGGACGACGACCTACCATCAGGTCCGCAAGGACCTCCGCAACCGCTATCCGAAGCACGCCTGGCCCGAGGACCCGCTCACGGCCAAGGCCGTCGTCCGGCCGACCCGTTCGTGAACGCGGCGGGCTGGGCGTGGGACTCGGTTTGCGATCCCTGGACAATCGCGTCGGGGCCGTGTTCCAATTGTATGAGCGCGGCTCGCAACCGGTTTACATGTGCGTGTTGCATCAATGATCGCTCCCCTCTCCTCCGGGAGAGGGTTGCTGGAGTCGCCACCGACGTCGCTCGCGGGGAGCCCGGAGCCCAGCACGCAGCTCGAAGCGCCGCGACCCTCGTCCGGCCTTCGGCCCGACCCCGCAAGTGGGGTGCCCCCCCGCTCCCGGGGGGAGAAGGGACGTCCGCAACGGTCTGTTTTGTTATGTGCATGTAATCCGATTACAAGCCGGGCTAAGAACCGCTTAGCCCCACTCTCCAGCCTTGGAGCCCACCCTCGCCATGCCTCGATCTCGAATCGCCTCGGCCTTCGGACGCGGCGCGGCCCTCGCGGCCGCGCTGCTGTTTTATTGCGATCCCGCGTCGGCCCAGGCGCCGGCTTCGAAGCCCGCGTACCAGCCCGAAATCAAGCCGGCCTCCGACGAGGGCGAGAAGGCGATCGCGCGGTTCCGGGTTCCGAAGGGGTTGAAGGTCGAGCTGTTCGCGGCCGAGCCGCTGCTGGCGAATCCGGTCGCCTTCTGGCCCGACGACCACGGGCGGTTCTACGTCGCCGAGACGTTTCGGCACGGGCAGGGGGTGACGGACACGCGGGGCCACATGAACTGGCTCGACGACGACCTGGCCGCTCGGACGGTCGCCGACCGCGTGGCGATGTACCGGAAATTCTTCACGCCCGAGGAGTTCGCCGGCTTCGCCGTGGCCGAGGATCGGATTCGACGAATCGAGGATCGCGACGGCGACGGCAAGGCCGACGCCGCGACCGTCTTCGCCGACGGGTTCAACAATCCGGCCGTCGGCATCGGCGCGGGGGTTCTATCGCGGGGGAACGACGTGTATTTCGCCTGCATCCCCGACCTCTGGCTGCTCCGCGACGTCAACGGCGACGGCGTGGCCGACGAACGATCGGCGCTGCACGCCGGCTACGGCGTCCACGTCGGCTTCCTCGGCCACGACCTGCACGGCCTGACGTTCGGCCCCGACGGCAAGCTCTACTTCAGCATCGGCGACCGCGGCTTCAACGTGCAGGTCGACGGCAAGGGGCTCGCCGAGCTCGACAGCGGCTCGATCCTCCGGTGCAATCCCGACGGGACCGAGCTTGAGATCGTCGCGACCGGGCTCCGCAACCCGCAAGAGCTGGCCTTCGACCCGCAAGGCGACCTGTTCACCGTCGACAACAACTCCGACAGCGGCGACAAGGCCCGTCTCGTCCACCTGGTCGAAGGAGGGGACAGCGGCTGGCGGATCGGCTTCCAGTTCATCAAGCAGCCGACCAGTCGAGGCGCCTGGAACGAGGAGAAGCTGTGGGTGCCGGGCGAGGCCGAGAAGTCGGCGTCGATCCTCCCGCCGCTGATCAACATCAGCGACGGGCCGTCCGGGCTCACCCGCAATCCGGGCGTGACGGCGCTGCCCGACCGCTACAAGGACCACTTCTTCCTCGCCGACTTCCGGGGCGGCGCCTCGTCGAGCGGCGTCCGGGCGTTCACGGTCGAGCCCAAGGGCGCCTCGTTCAAACTGGGCGAGTCGGAAGAGTTCGTCTGGGGCGCTCTGGCGACCGACGTCGACTTCGGGGCCGACGGCGCCCTGTATTTCTCCGACTGGGTCGAGGGCTGGAACAAGACGGGCAAGGGGCGGCTCTACCGCGTTTTCGACCCCGCCCGCAAGGCCGACGCCAGGGTCGCGGAGGTCCGCAAGCTGCTCGCCGACGGATTCGACCAGCGAGCCGACGACGAACTCGCCGGCCTGCTCGGGCACGCCGACATGCGGGTCCGTCAGAAATCCCAGTTCGCCCTCGCGGCCAGGGGGACCGATGCGATTCAATCATTCACCCGCGTGGCTCGCGACGGCAGGGCGGGGCTCGCCCGGCTGCACGCGATCTGGGGGCTGGGGCAGATCGGCCGTCGCGAGGCGTCGGCCCACGACGCTCTGGCGGTCTTGCTGAACGACTCCGACGCCGAGGTCCGCGCTCAGGCGGCGAAGACGTTGGGGGACGACCGGGCGAAGGCGTTCGGCGACCGGCTGATTCCGTTGCTGGCCGACGCCAGCCCGCGGGTTCGGTTCTTCGCGGCGATCGCCCTGGGGCGGATGGCGTTCCGCGACGCGGCCGGCCCGCTGGTCGCGATGGCCCGCGACGACGGCGGCGACGCCTATCTGCGACACGCGGCCGTCATGGGGCTTGTCGGCGCGGGCGATCTGGAGGCGCTTGCGAAGGCCGCGAAGGACGACTCCGCGAACGCGCGCCTGGCGGTCTTGCTGGCCTATCGTCGGCTCGGTCGGGCCGAGGTCGCGAGCTTCCTCGACGACGAGGACGAACGACTGATTCTGGAAGCCGCGCGGGCGATCCACGATCAGCCCGTCGCCGAGGGTCTTCCGGCCCTGGCCGCATTGTACGGGAGCAAGGAACTAGCCAAGCCGATCTGGCGGCGCGTGGTCGCGGCCAACACGAGGCTCGGCGGCTCGGACGGCGCGAAGGCGCTCGCCGCGATCGCCGCGCGTCAGGACGTGCCCGCCGGCATCCGGGTCGAGGCGGTCGACGCCTTGCGGAACTGGGCCAAGCCTTCCGGACGCGATCCCCTGGTCGGCCTCTGGCGGCCGATCGCGTCCCGCCCCGCGCTGGACGCCGCCGTGGCGCTCAAGCCGGTGCTCGACGAACTCTTGAAGGATTCGTCGTCGATCGTCCAGAAGGCGGCCACCCGCGCCGCCGGCGCCCTCGCCGACAAGGCCGACGCCGACGCGCTCCGCAAGGTGCTGGCCGACGCCGAGTCGCCGGCCGACGTCCGGGTCGAAGTCCTCCGGGCGCTCGAACAACTCGGCGACGCGCGGCTTGTCGAACTCGCCCGCGCCGCCGTCGATTCGCCCGTGACGAACCTTCGCGCCGAAGCCGTCCGCGTGCTGGCCAAGGCCCGCCCCAAGGAGGCCGTTCCGGCCCTTGAGCGCGCCCTGGAAGCGTCCGAGACCGCCGAGCGGCAGGCGGCCCTGGCGACGCTCGGCGACCTGGACGATCCGGCGGCCGACGTCGTGCTCGCCCGCTGGCTCGACCGTCTCGCCGACGGCAAGGTCGCGCCGGAAGTTCAACTCGACCTGCTCGAAGCCTCGGCCCGACGGAGCTCGACGGAGGTCAAGGAGCGGCTGGGACGGATCGAGGCCGGTCGGCCCAAGGACGACCCGACGGCCGCGTACCGCGAGGCGCTCGCCGGCGGCGACCCGGATCGGGGTCGGCGGATCTTCTTCGAGAAGGCCGAGGTCCAGTGCGTCCGCTGCCACAAGGTCGGCGGCCAGGGGGGCGAGGTCGGCCCCGACCTGTCGGGCGTCGGCGGCAAGCAGCCCCGCGAGTACATCCTCGAATCGATCGTCACCCCCGACCGCAAGATCGCCGAGGGCTTCGAAACCCTGGTCGTCGCCACCGCCGACGGCCAGGTCCAGGCCGGCATCCTCAAGTCCGAGGCCGGCGACTCGCTCAAGCTGATGACCCCCGAGGGGAAACTCGTGACCATCCTCAAGGACGACGTCGACGAGCGCAAGCGAGGCGCGTCCGCCATGCCCGCCGACCTGATCAAGTCCCTCTCGCGCTCCGAGGTCCGCGACCTCGTCGCCTACCTCGCCAACCAGAAGCCCGGCGCCGCCGACGCGCCGGAATCTCGACCGGAAGGCCGCTGAGCCGACCTCCGGAATTCAGACAAGGAACGGCAGGAGACCACGATGGCGACGAAGCCCACAAGGCAGCAAGTCGAGGCGCGCGATCAGTTCGCCGAGGCGCTCGTGCTGATCACGGGAGCGGCCCGGCTCGACGGCAAGGGCAAGTTCGATCGCGACGACCTGGCCGCGATCGCCCAACGGCTGGCGCGGGCCTCCCCGGCCTTCGGCCCGGACGCAATCGCGGCTCGGGCGGTCGAGCGGCGCGGCCGCTCCCTGGGCCTGCCGTCGACCACCGTTGAGATGCTGACGCTCATGGAAGACGTCGATCCCCTGGCGGCGCTCCTCCTGACTGACGAAGGCTTCCGCGAACTGATCGACCGCTTGAACGAGGAGCTGGGCGAGGTTTGAAACGGCTTTGAACGCCAGGAGAGAGAGCATGGCCAAGCGAAAAGATGCGAAGGGGGCCAAGGGTCGAAAGCCCCCGTCGCGGTCGCCGTTGTCGAAGAAGCTTCATGCGATGCGCATCACCTACCAGGAGGGGGGCGTCTTTCAGTTGAAGATCACGCTGATGGGCGTCACGCCGCCGATCTGGCGACGGATACTCGTCGAAGACTGCACACTGGAAGATTTGCACTTCATCATCCAGTCGGTGATGGGCTGGGGAAACGACCACCTCTATTGCTTCGAGGACGGAAAAAGGGAGTACAAGGGCACCGACCCCATGGGCATGAGGGGCGAAGCCGAAACCAGCGACGTCGACCTCAGCGAGGTCGCCCGGATGGTGAATTCGAAGTTCCACTACACCTACGATTTCGGCGACGACTGGCTGCACGAGCTGCTGGTCGAGGCGTACGGACCGCCCGAGGAGGGACGGACGTATCCGGCCTGCATCGCCGGCATGCGAGCCTGTCCGCCGGAGGACGTGGGCGGAGTCTGGGGTTACAGGAATCTCGTCGAGCTCCTCAAGGATCCCGAGCGCGACGAGAGCGACGAGCGCCTGGAGTGGCTGGGCGAGTACGACCCGGAAGCCTTCGACGTCGACGCCGTGAACAGGGCGCTGAGCAGGACGTGCGGGCCCGATTCACTCTCGGACGAGGAAGAGGAAGAGGACGAGGAAGAGGAAGACGAAGACGACGAGGGTGAGAGCGATTCATCGATCACCTAGAGCGGTTTCCTGATGGGTTGCGCGGTTCGCCGCCGGGACTCGACCGTTCGCCCTGTGGAGTGCGGGAGCTTGCTCCCGCGCGCAATGCGTGTTGGAAGCGGCGGCAAGCCGCCGCACTCCACGACCCGTGGGACCGACGTCTTGGATTGCAAGACATGCTCATTTCAAACTCAAACCATTCTTGTCGGCGAGCCGATAGCGAATCGCTCTAGCTTATTTGACCAAATATCCCAATTTGCTCATCTGACGTACGTGACGCTTTCGTGGCTTCGGAGCCCTCACCAGGCCGTGTAGCCGCCGTCGATGACGAGGGTGGCGCCGGTCATGTAGGACGAGGCGTCGCTGGCCAGGTAGACGGCCAGGGGGGCCAACTCGTCGGGCTCGCCGAGCCTTCCCATCGGGATCATGCTCTCGAACGTCTCCCGAAGTTCGGGACGCTCGCCGAACCAGCGGCGGTTGGGGTCGGTGAGGAAGCCTCCCGGCGCGATCGCGTTCACCGTGACGCCTTGCGGGGCCCAGTCGGCGGCCAGGACCCTGGTGAACTGGATCAGCGCGGCCTTCGACGCCTCGTACGTCCGACCCCGGATTCCTCGGGTGGCGATCATGCCCGAGATCGACGCCACGTTGACGACCCGGCCCCAGCCGCGATCGAGCATCGCGCCGCCGACGACCTTCGACCAGACGAAGGCGCTCGTGAGGTTCAGGTCCATGATCCTCTGCCAGTCGGCCAGGTCGAGCTGCTCGGTCGGGACGTCGATCCGTCGGCCGCCGACGTTGTTGACGAGGACGTCGACGGGCCCCCAGCGGTCGATCACGAGCCGGGCCGCGGCCTCGCCGGCCTCCGGCTCGCCGACGTCCGCGGAGAGGGTCTCGACCGAGCGTCCGGTTCCCGTCAGCGCGGCCTTCGCCTCCCGGAGCGCGTCCTCGTCCCGCCCGACGAGGACCAGGTCCGCGCCGGCCTCCGCGAGCCCCTTCGCCATCGAGAACCCAAGCCCGCGGCTCCCCCCCGTCACGCAGGCGCGACGACCATCGAGCCGGAAACGATCGAAAACGCCCACCTGTCACCTCGAACTAAAACGCCCGACTGGGATCGATCGGAAGCCCCGGCGACTCCGCTCGCTCCATCCCGTAGAGAACGGAGGATGCCCTCTTCTCACCATTGGAACCATGTTCGCGGCCTGCCGCCGTCAAGTCCAGCCTGGCCCGGGCGTCTCCGGAATGTACTCCTCTTCCCAGCCCCAAAGATCCAGGACGTCGGTCCCACGGGTCGTGGAGTGCGGCGGATCGCCGCGCAACCCATCAGGAAACCGCTCGATTTCGAGGAGTTGCGTCCATGCCGCCCCC
>CALCIC010001016.1 GCA_937907405.1 uncultured Isosphaeraceae bacterium
GCCCGCTTTCAATCGGACGCGGCCGTCTATCACGACGAATACGCGGACTTCTCCACCAACGAGCCGATCATCGACGGGACCGTCTCGCTGCTCTTGCTCCTGGATCTGTGGGAAGGTTCGTGATCGTCCGGGCCGGCTTCCCGTTCGCGATGGAGACGCCCCGTTCATGCGCATCGACAACGATCCCAAGCTCGATTTCGACGACGTGCTGATCCGCCCCAAGCGCTCCGAGGCGCCGAGTCGGTCGTCGATCGTCCTCAGCCGCTCGTATCGGTTCCTCAACAGCGGGGGAGTGTGGGACGGCGTCCCCATCGTCGCGTCGAACATGGACACCGTCGGAACGATCGCCATGGCCGAGGCGCTCGGGCCGGAGATGCTGACTTGTCTGCATAAGTATTACTCCGAGGATCAATTGATCCGCTTTTTCAGTGACGAGGCCCGCTGCGCCAGCGCCTTCCTCACGGTGGGGCTTCAGGAAGAAGAGTTCGACAAGCTCCGCGCCGTGAAGGCCAGGACGGGAGTCCGGCTGGTGTGCGTCGACGCGGCGAACGGCTACACCAAGTACTTCGTCGAGCACGTCAAGCGGATTCGCGACGCCTTCCCCGGCCTGACGATCATGGCCGGGAACGTGGCGACGCCCGACATGGTCCAGGAGCTGTTGATCTCGGGCGCGGCCGACGTCGTGAAGATCGGGATCGGACCGGGGAGCGTCTGCACGACCCGGCGGATCACCGGGGTCGGCTATCCGCAACTCTCGGCGATCATCGAGTGCGCCGACGCCGCTCACGGCCTGCGCGGTCATGTGTGCGCCGACGGCGGGTGCCGGCATCCCGGCGACGTCGTCAAGGCGTTCGCGGCCGGCGCCGACTTCGTCATGCTCGGCGGAATGCTCGCCGGCCACGACGAGTGCGAGGGGGAGTGGGTCGAGGAGGACGGCCGCCGCGTCTCCTTGACGTTCTACGGCATGTCGAGCCGCGCGGCGCTCGACAAGTACGCCGGCGGCCGCAGGGATTATCGGGCCTGCGAGGGCCGAGCCGTCTCCGTCCCCTACAAGGGGCCGGTCAAGGAGACGATCCAGGAGATCACCGGAGGCGTCCGCAGCGCCTGCGCCTACGTCGGCGCCACCCGGCTGAAAGACCTGTCGAAGTGCACGACGTTCGTGATCTGCCGGCGGCCTCACGAAAGCATGTTCGCATAAAATGTGATTTACGAGTCGACGATCAACCCGTCGCGCATCCGCACGACCCTACCGGCCGCGGCGGCGACGTCGGGGCTGTGGGTCACGGTCACCAGGGTCAAGCCGCGGCTCTGACGCAGGTCTTCGAGCAGCTTGAGGATCTCGTCCTGATTGCGGCTGTCGAGGTTGCCGGTCGGTTCGTCGGCCAGGAGCACGCTGGGTTCGTTGGCGAGGGCGCGGGCGATCGCGATCCGCTGGCGCTCGCCGACCGACAGCTTGTTCGGCCGATGGTTCCGCCGATGCGCCAGGCCGACCTGCTCGATCAGCGCTTCGGCCCGGCTCGCCCGTTCGCGGGGGGGCCGGGGGGTCTCGAACATCGGCACCTGGATGTTCTCGACGGCTGAGAGCGTCGCGAGCAGATGGAACGACTGGAAGACGAAGCCGATCTCAAGGGCGCGGTAGCGGTCGCCGTCGAGCTTCGCGAGCGGCGTCCCTCGGAAGAACACCTCCCCTTCGGTGGGCTTGTCGAGCCCGCCGAGCAGATGGAGCAACGACGTCTTGCCGCACCCGCTGGGCCCCACGACGGCCACCGACTCGCCGTCGTTCACGTGGATCGAGACCCCGCGCAGGGCTTCGACCTTGCCGTCCGGGTAGCGCTTGCTCAGGCGTTCGCCGCGGAGCACGGGGACGGCCGCCGGGCTCGGGTGGACGTCACTCATGGCGGATCGCCTCGCTGGGGTCGAGGGCGGCGGCGCGGACCGCCGGATAAACGCCGCCGAGGACGCTGAGCGCCAGGCCGATGATCAGGCCGAACGCCAGGACCGGCGGCGGCACGGTGGGCTCGATGAACCCGCGCGCCGTCGGTATCAACATGATGCCGTGCATGCCGATCAGGGCGAGGACCATCCCCATGACCGCCCCCAGCAGGCCGAGGCAGACCGCCTCTCCCAGGATCATCGCCAGGACGCGCCGGCGCTTCCAGCCCAGCGCGCGGAGGACGCCGATCTCCTGCGTTCGTTCGAAGACCGTCATGACCATGGTGTTGAGCATCCCCACCGATCCCAGCAGGACCGCCAGGGCCGTGGTGGCGGTGGTCATCACCCGCACGAGCTGGAGCTGGACGTCGTGGTCGATCTGGTCGCGCGCCGGAGTCGCCGCGACGCCTGAGATCGCCGCCTCGATCCGGGCCCGCAAGGCCGACACGTCGGCGGCGGTCGACGATCGAGCCTGGACCACGAACCCCGTGACCTGCCCTTCGCGTCCCATCATGTGCTGAAGCGACGCCATGGGTACGATCATCGCGCCGGTCTCGAACAGGCTGTCGCTCTCGTAAACGCCGATCACTCGCAGCGGCTCGCCCGCGACGTCGACCGTGTCGCCGACCTTCTTGCCCAGGTTCAGGGCCAGTACGCGGCCGAGCATGGCGACGTTCGTCTCGTCGGGCCGGAACGCTCGTCCTTCGAGGACGCGCGAGCCGCTGAACAGCAGGCTGCCGCTCTCCCAGCCGTTGACCAGCACGCTGACGAGGTTCGCCTGTTCAAAGCCGACGACGTCCATGAGCGAGGGGGCGACCTTCGCCACGCCGTCGATCGCTCGGATGCGGTCGCCGAGCTTCTGGTCGAGCGTGCTCGAAAGTTGATTCGTGAGCCCCGCGCGGACCACCACGAGGTCGATCCCCTTGCCCTGGTAAAGCGAGCTGAACGCGCGCTCGAAGTTCCAGGAGACGCCGACCAGGTCGAGCACGGCCGCGATCGCCACGGCCAGCCCGGCCGCCGTCAACAGCGTCCGGGTCCGGCGGCGGAACAGGTTGCGGAGGATTAGTGTAATAAAGCGCATGTGAAGATAGGAAAGTCAGTTCAAATGAATGTCCCGCCGGCCCGATCGATCAGCCGGGGACGCGGCCGACCAGGACGTAGCCCACGCCGCGCCAGACCTCGTGGTACTCGAAGCCGGGCAGCACGCGGTCGGCGATCGCGCGGACGTCGAGGTCGCGATGCCGTTCGACCATGTCGGTGAACGGGTCGCCCAGGTGCATCAATCGCGAGACGATCCAGCGGTCGACCGCCGGGACGCCGAGCTTATGGCCGATCATCCGGTCGGTCAGGTTGGGCAGCTCGTCGGAGATCACGACCACGCCGCCGGGCCGGGTCGCGCGGACCATCTCGTGGAGCGAGCCCTCGGGGTCGTTGAAGTAGTTGAACGCGCCGATGCTGAGGACGGCGTCGAACTGGGCGTCGTGGACCGGCAGGTTCTCGGCCTCGCCCTGGATCAGACGGACCGACCTGGCGCCGACGCGGGGCCGGCAGGCGGAAAGCTGCGACCACGAGACGTCGACCCCCACCACCTCCCAGTCGTCGGGCATCCAGGGCAGGTACACGCCGTCCCCCACCGCCACGTCGAGCAGCTTCAGGCCGGGCCGGGCCGGCAGATGCTTGAGGACCTGGTTGCGCGCCCGCTTCTCGCCGCCGTTGCACAACCAGGTGAACCTCTCCCAGAACCGGAACCGGGGCCAGAGCGGGCTGTCGTAGAAGTCCTGGGCGACGCGGTTGTTCTCGTCGCTCCACGCCTTGACGATCAGGACGTCGTCCTTGACGGGATAAGGCGTGCCGCAGCCGGCGCACGACAGGCCGTCGCCGAGAGCCGCCAGACCGCCCGAGCACGACGGGCACCGAAACGCCCGCAGATCGCCCGACCAGGGATTCGCCGCCTGGCTTTGCATCGAAGCCGTCGCCATGTCCAGGTTCCTTTGTATGTTCCGATCTTTACTCACGTCCGCGGCTCGACGCCCGGATGAACCAGGCAATAGCCGAGTCGGCTCCAGATCTTGCGGCTGGTCGCCGTCGGCCACGTCGCGCGCGCCACGGCTTCCGGGTCGAGGTCGTACTGCAAAACCATGTCGACGAACGCGCGGTCGAGTCCGAGGCCGCGAAGCCAGCAGGCGTCGATCGCCGGGACGCCGATCAGATGGCCGATCCCCGCGCGGTTCAGCCTGGGCGTCTCATCAGCCACGACCACCGGGCCGCCGCGCTTCGTAACCCGTCGCATCTCGTTGAGGGTCGCGACGTGGTCGTTGTAATAGTTGAAGCCGCCGATCGTGTAGCAGACGTCGAAGGTCTCGTCGTCGAACGGCAGCGCCTCCGCCTCGGCCCAGGCTAGACGGCCTTTCATGCGGGGGTGGCGGTCCTGGCAGGCGACGAGCTGAGTCCGCGCGACGTCGACTCCGTAAACGTCCCACGACGCCGGCAGGAACGCGAGGTTCTCGCCGTCGCCGACGCCGACCTCAAGCGCCCGGGCGTCGGGCCCGTCGACCGTCAGGACGTGCTTGAGGATTTGCATGCGAGCCCGCCGCGCGCCCCCTTGCAGCGTCAGGAAGAGCCGCTCCCACTTGCGGAACCGGGTCCAGCCGGGGCCGTCGTAGAACGCCGCGTTGATTCGATTCCGCCCTTGCAGCGGGCCGATCGCCTCCACGATCCGATCGCGGATCGGGTGCGAACGTCCGCAAGCGGCGCACTCGTCTCGGCCCGAGAGGGGCGCGCGGCAAGCCAGGCAGACCGCGAGGTCGGCGAGCGAGGCGGGGGCTTGTTGACTCGTCGCGGGCATCGAAGGGTCCTCGGGCGTTGATGCGAACGCTCAGAATTCGATCGTCAGGGCCTCGGGGCCGGCCTTCCGCATCATCCAGTCGAACAGGAAGTCGGGCGTGACCCTGAGCATGGCCAGGCCGATCCGCATTGAGAACGGAAAGACGCAGTTCCGCGGCCTGCGAAGGACCGCGCGCGCCAGGTGCTTGCCCGCGGCTTCGGGCTCCATCATGGTCATCTTTCGCTTGTAGGGGACGCCGGTGCTCATCGCCGTGCGGACGAAGCCGGGGCAGACCGTCGTGACGGTGATCCCTCGACGCGCCAGGCCGGGGCGCAGCGCTTCGAGGTAGGCGATCAATCCGGCCTTGGAAGCCGAATACGAGATCATCCAGGGGAAGCCGCGATAACCCGCCAGACTGGCGACGCCCACCAGATGGCCTCGGCCTCGGACGATCATGCCGGGCAGGACGGCCTCGATCGATTCCGCCACGCCGAACAGGTTGACGTCGAACGTCTTTCGAAGGACGTCGATCGCCAGGTCGGGCACGAGCGTCAGCCGACCGAACCCCGCGCAGGCGACCAACACGTCGATCGGTCCGATCTCGGACTCGATCGCCGCGACCGCCTCGCGAAGCGGCTCGCGCTGGGTGACGTCGGCGATCTGGATCGAGAACCGGGCGTTGAGCTTCGTCAACTCGTCGCGCAGCGACTCCAGGCTTTGAGCGTCGAGGTCGAGCAAGCCCAGCGGCACGCTGCGTCGCGCCAGCTCGAGCGCGGTCGCGCGGCCGATCCCGTTGGCGGCGCCGGTGATCAGGACGACGGACGAGGCGGAGGCGGTCATGAACGGACCTTCTGCCGTTCGGCCGGCTGAAGACTCTCAAGGAAGGCGAGGACCTCGGCGTTGAAGGCCCGGGGGTTTTCCTCGGGCGCCCGATGCTGGGCGTCGGGGATTCGTCTTCCCTCGCACCGAGGCAGGTGCTGGACGAGATAGTCGGCCGTCGACAGAAACGGCGAATACTCGCCGTAAAGCGCCAGGCAAGGGACGGAGACCTCGTCGATCATCTCGGCCGAGAGGCCGCCGTCGAGCTTGGAATCGCGGCCGCAGGTCGTCTTCGCCAGCCGGAGCACGCGATTGAGTCCCGGCAGGCCGACGGCCTGGCGGAAGGCCAGCAGCTTCTGGTCGTCGAGATGGAGCACCTGATCGAAGAAGTTCGTCAGGTCGTACCAGGTGTCGGCCGAAAGCGAGACCCCCGCGTCCTCGGCCTCCTTGCGGAAATTCTGCCAGTGCCCCCACCGGCTGAGGTCTTCCAGGTGCCGCAGCGAGGGGAAATAGGGGTCGGAGAGCACCAGCGCCTCGACCCGTTCGGGAGCGAGGACCGCCGCGTGCATGGCGATCACCGCGCCGAAGCTGTGGCCGACCAGCCGCGCCTTGCGGACGTCCAGCTCGTCGAGCACTGCGAGCAGGTCGCCCGCGTGGTCGAGCGACGTGTAGCCGGTCTCCGGCGCGTCGCTGTAGCCGTGGCCGCGAAGGTCGTAGGCCGTCACCCGGAAGCTCTCGGCCAGCGTCGCCAGCGTCCGCGCCAGGAACCAGATCGACAGATCGCCGGTCAGGCCGTGGATCAAGACCACGTCGGGGCCGTCGCCCGACTGCTGGACGTGGAAATTCAGGCCGTTGGCCTTCATTCGAGGCATGAGCGTGTCCACACACCGAGGAAGAATTCGGATGACCGATCGACGCGGATCGAATCACAGGGTTCGTTGCAGGAAGGCGACCAGTTCGCCGATGGTGAGGTCGCGTTCGGCGCGGCCCCCCAGCTCCGCGAGCAGGCCGCTGAACGGCAAGGTCCGGCCGTAGCGCTTTTGAAGCTCCTCGCCGAGGACCACCGCGTCGATCGACGCGAGGCCGAGGTCGGCGAAGAATCGCGTCGCCGGCGTGATCGGGTCGACGGGCTCGACGCCCAGGCCGTCGCGAAACACCTGGCGCAGCTCGTCGAGCAGTTCGTTCTCGTCTGTCGCTGTACTCATAACGTGATTATACCTCTGCTCCCAATGTCCACGCCCAGGCGTGGCGGTTTCTTCGGTTCGTGTGGACGATCAATTCGCCAACGTCCAGGACGCGGACGTGGACCACGCCAGTGCCAGGGTCGACCCGCCTCGCCTCGATCCGGCCCGGCGCGGCCGCCGGACCGAGGCCGACGGACTTGGCCGCCGCTTGTCTGGCCGCCGTCAGGCGCGCGACCCATTCCGGGGCGTCCGCCGTCGCGACCCGCGCGAGCAGCGTCCGCTCGTGAGGGGTGAGGCCGACGGATCGGTCGTCCTCCGTGATCGCGACGACGTCGACCCCCGGGCGCGCGTCGGGCCGTCGGGACGCCAGGGCGACGGCGACCCCCTCGGCGTGGGCGATCGAGACCGCCGGGGGATCGTCGAGATCGGGGCGGGCCAGATCGTGGAACCGTGGTCGGCCGTCGAGGTCGGAGGTCACGGCGAGGTCGGCCGGAAAGCGCGGCGATCCCCCCTGCTCCAGCCAGATCCGCCGCACGGCTTCCTTGGCGGCGGCGCGCCCCCAGAGCAGATGCGTGCGTCGGAGTTCCGAGCCCGAAGCCCGGCTCTCTGCCTGCTCGCCGGGAGAGAGTTGCACGCGCTCCAGCACGTCGCGCCACACGGGCCTTCCCATGTCGATCGGCGGAGCGACCCAGACCGCGGACGCGTCGTGCGGCGCCACGTCCTTCAACGGCAGCGGCTCGCCGATCAGGAACGCGTCGGGCGCGCGAAGAACGTCTCGGTAGCACCCGGGCCAGTAGAACCGCCAGTCCCGCCAGTCGTCGATTCGGACCCAGACGCCGCCGTCGGGCCGGATCAGCTCGGCCTCGACCCGCACGCGTCGCTCTTCGATCTCCAGGATGCGGATGCGACACTCGACCGCCGCGCCCACTTCCGGCCGATCGCCGTGGATCGTCAGGCTTCCCATGCGCACGGGGAAGATTACGTCGCCTTCCGCGAAGACGTCGAGCCCCCAGCCCCCCAGAATCTGCGTGAAGCCGTCGAGCACGACCGCATCCGTATGCAATTGCAACGACGACCCCGGCCGGAGCAGTTCGTCGGGCGGACGGACGGTGAGCGTCCCGCTGATCCCTTCCATCCCCGTCGACCCAATCGCGGTGATCGGCTGCATTGCGGGACCGTGGAACAGCCATTGCTCGTCGTAGATGCTTGCGGCGGTGAACCGGCACGGCCTGGGGGCGCTCAGATGCAAGGGCCTGGGCGCTACCGGCGGACGCGGTCGTTCCGCAAACCGAGCCACCCCCTCGAACACCAGCAGGCCGCCGCCGAGGTCGGCGGAGGCCGATCGGCCACGATGTCGAAGCGACACCCGAATCCGCGCCGGGTCGTCGGCGTCGCTCTCCCCATGCATCGCGAGTAAGGAGCCGGGTTCGTAGCCGACCCATTTGTGCGCCTGGACGTCCTCCAACCCTTCGAGGACCAGTCCGGGAGGCGCGATCAGGCTTCCCACCTGGGCCACCATCTCGGCCATGACGAAGAAGGGCAGGACCGGCAGCCCCTTCCGATCCGGTTCCAGCTTGGAAATCCGCTGACCGCCCAGCGCGTGTTGCGCGGCGATCGGGTCGTCGGATGCATCGAGAGGAAATTCCGTGTCGACCCATCGGCCCGGCTCCCCCGCCACGATCGCGCCCGCCCAGGGGCCCGGCGCGGGGAAGGCGTCGATCGCATCCGGCTCGATTCGCGGTTCGTCCTCGGTCCGGCGTTCGGCGTTCGTCGATTGGAGGTAGGCGGCCATCACCTCCCCCTGGATCTTCAAGAACGCGGTCATCGTGTTCAGGTAGCCGACCATTGCATCATCGTCAAGGAGCGCGTTCATCTCCATCGGAGCGGGCGCGGCGGCGAGTTCCATTCGCGGCGACTCGACCACGCAAGCCGCGTCGGGATTCGAACCGAATTCCACGAGCGGGATCCGGCCATGTCCGTTGCCGTTGCCATGTCCGTTGCCGTTTTCGTAGGTGGCGGCGGCGTATGGCTTCGAATCGAGAACCAGGCGGTTCACGGCGAGGTCGGCCGTCCCGGGGGCGAGTCGGCCGTTGCGTTCGGCGCTGCTATGCTCGACGGCGGGCGGTTTCGGCTCGGCGTCGAGGTCGATGAGCCGGGGGCGTCGGCGGGCGTAGAGGTAGGTCGGATCGAGCGACATGCCCTGCGCGAACAGGGAGGCGACCAGGTGGTTGAGCTGCTTCGTGCCTGATCGTCGAGCCAGGTTGGCGGCGACGGCGAAGACCGGCTTGCCTCGGAGCACGTCCTCGACGTAGCCGCAGAGGTTGCCGCGGGCGCCGACGTCGACGAATACGCGGAGGCCGTCGCGGTACATGGTCTCGACGGTCTCGCGGAAGGCCACCGTCCGGGTCCACTGGGCGGCCGCGAGGCGGCGGATCGCGCCGGGGTCGTCGGGCATGGCCTCGGCGTTCGAGCACGAGTAGATCCGAGCCTTCGGCCGATGGAAGTCGAGGCCCGCATAGAACGCTTCGAGGGGTTCAAGAACGGCCGAGAAGGCCGGCGTGTGATAGGCGCGAGAGAACGGCAGGTCTTCGCACATCGCGCCCGCCGTCCGCAGCTCGGCGACGACCCGCTCGGTCGCGTCGGGAGGGCCGGCGAGGACCACTTGATGCGGGCAGTTGTCGATGGCCACGACCACGGTTCCGCCGTGCGCCCGGCAGACTTCCTCGGCCTTCGCCCGGTCGACTCCGACCGCGGTCAGGCGGGCGTGCGGGATCTTCCCATCGGCTTCGAACCGGCGGAAGACGGCCGACAGCCGGCTCAGCGACGATTCCAGCGACCGCTCGGCGTCGAGCACGCCCGCCGCTCCCAGGGCGTGAAGCTCGCCGCTGCTGTGACCGACGACGGCGTGGGGCCGCAGCCCCAGGCGCGAAAGCACCTGGAACATCCCCCACTGCGACGACAGCACGGCCGAGACCGCCGTGTCGGTCGCCCACAGCGCGTCGGGCGAGGTCGACGCGCCGAACAGGTGACGGCTCGGCGGCACGGCCTCGCCCGATTCGCGGGCGATCCGATCCGCCGTGTCGAGCACCGCGCGCAGCTCGGGAAAGTGCGGGCAGAGGTCCGCGAGCATCCCGGGATACTGCGAACCTTCGCCGGGAAACAAAAAAGCCAGCGTCCGGTCGTTCTCTCGCCCCGGCGGATCGTGCCAGAAGTAAAGCCCGCGGGCGTCGCGGACCCGCTGGCACGAGGCGTTGCGGAGGCACGGCTCGATCGTCTCCAGATGCTTGACCAGCTCGTCGAACGAGCCCGCGACCAGACCGATGCGGACCTTGCCGGCCCTGGGGTCGCGGCCGGTGTTCAGCGAGTGCGCGAGGTCCTTCAGGTCGACGTGGTCGCGGCCCAACCGTCGCAGCCGCTCGCGCAGGCGAACCACGCGATCCGCCAGCGCGATGCGATCGTCGGCCGCCAGCAGGAAGGCTTCGCAATCCCAGTCGAGCAACGCCCCGGGCGTGATCCGATCGGCCGACCCGGCGTGTTCCTCGAGTACGACGTGGGCGCAAGAACCATCGCGGTCGGAGAGTTGGATTCCCGCGCGTCGGGGCGCGTCGCTGTCGCCGTGGATCCAGGGGCGCCATTCGGCGAGCGTCTCGAAGCCGTCGGTCGGCTGGAGCGTCGCCGGCCGGTCGTCGGGACGGGTCGGCGGCGCGATGCGATGATGCAGGGATAACGCCGCCTTGATCACCCCGTCCATCCCCATGGAGGACGCCGCGCTCAGCACGCGACCGCCGCCGGCGGCCGGAAAGACAGCCCGGACCGCCCGCAGCTCGGCGGGCAGGCCGCGCGCCTCGATCAATCCCACGGTCTCGGGCTTCACTCGGGCGACGCGGCAGGCGCGGCGGATCGCCCGGGCGCACCGGCTCGCTGGGCCGCCGACCCTGTCCACGACGCCGATTCCCTTGATGATCGCGTAAACGCGGTCGCCGGCGCGTTCCGCGTCGGCCAGTCGCTTGAGCACGATCACGCCGACGCCGCCGTCCGCCTTGACCTCGACGGCCGCGGCATGGTCGGCTCGCCGCGCGCCGAGCGCGCGGATCGCCAGGTCGATCGCGCCGATCGGCGCGACTCGGGCGTCTGCGAGGACGTCGACTTCCTTCCAGTCCAATCGGTCGATCTCTCTCTGGATCGTCGCATGATCGCAGCCGCGCGCCGTGCTGACGAGCACCGCGAAGCGGTCCTCGGCCGGGCGATCGGCGCTCAGGCCGGCGTCGGCCAGGGCCGATGCGACGACGTCGCCGACGGCCGGGAGCGCGGGCTCGACGCGATCGCCGGTCGCTTCGCGGTTGGCCAGGACTTCGGCCCAGTACGCAAAGAGATCGGCGGCGTCCAAGAACCGGCAGCCCATGCCCACGATGGCGACGTCGTGCGTCCGTCTTCGGTTCATCGCAAGACCTCCGCGCGGGGGGCCGCCCGCTTCAGCGGCGCGTCGAGGCCGCCGAGCTGGTTTGCGAGCACCAATTCGACGTCCCCCTTGCGGCCGTGCGTCAACTCGTTCATGAGAGCGGCGACCCCGGACCTGGGCTCGATCATCCCCAGGCCGCGCTCGCCCAGCACCGACTCAAGTTCGGAGACCATGCCGACGCTCGACCACGGCCCCCAGTTCGTCGCGACGACGCGCCCGGGCCATCGGTGGTCGAGCCACACGGCCAGCTTGTTGAGGAAGTCGTTGGCCGCCGCATAGTCGGACTGACCCCGATTGCCGAACCGGCCGGCGATCGACGTGAAGAAGACCGCGAATCGGAGCGCCTCCGGATTGACGAGCCGCGCGAGGTTGAGCGCGCCGTGAACCTTGGGACCGAAGACGCGGTCGTAGGAGTCGATGGTCTTGTCGCGCGCCAGCTTGTCCTGGATCAGGCCGGCGCCGTGGATCAGCCCCACGGGATCGCCGAACCGCGTTCGCCAGTCGGAGGTCACGCGCTCAAGCCCTGCCTCGTCGCGAATGTCGATCGGAGCGTATTCGACGCGTCCTCCCAACGCTTGAAGCTCGGCGATGTTCGCTCGGGCTTCGCGCGCCTTACGGAGCGCCTGATAGGCTTGTTCGATCTTCGCGGGGCCGGAGTCCTGACCGTTCCGCCGCAGTTTCTCATACAGGGCCGTCTTGAGATGGGCCGGGTGCGCGATCGCGTCGAGCCGCGGGTCGTCGACGTCGCCGGTCAGGGGCGACGTGCCCATCAGGAGCAGCGTCGGCCGCCATCGCCTCGCCAGTTCGGCCGCCGCCAACGCGGTGATCCCCCGCGCGCCCCCGGTGATCCAGACCGGTTCGCCCGGGCTCAGGTGGAAGTCGCCCGGGTCTCGCGGCAACGGCGAGGCGACCGTCTTGAGGCGGATTCGGCGGTCGCCCAGGTAGCCGACTTCCGGCCATTTGTCATCGAACCAAAGCTCCGCGAAGAGTCGATCCGCCACCGTCGTCGGTGGAGCGGCCGGGTCGAAGTCGACGACGCGGGTCCGCACGCGGGGCCACTCGCGGGCCAGCGTTTTCAGAAGCGCGGCGACGGCGCCGTGGCCGGGGAAGAAGTCGGCCGACGCCCCGCGCTCGCTGGCGAACGCGCCCCCCATCGCGGTCGCCGCGATCAAGGCCGCGCCGCCGTGTCGCGAAGCGCGGTCGAGATCGCCGGCCGCGGCCTTGGCGAGCACGAACAGGCCGCGCGTCTCGGCGGCCATTCGATCCAACCAGACCGCGGCGTCGAGCTTGGAGTTCCGTTCCGACCGAACCGGCGGAAGGTGGACCATCCCCGCGATCGAGTCGTTCTGGCGGGCCCTTCGATACGCAGCCTCGACCGACGCCGGCGACGACCAGTCGATTCTGGCGTCTCCATCGCCCAGCAGGGCGACGCGGCGCCCCTTCATCCGGATCTGATCGGCCAGGGCCGGGGCGATCCCACGATCGTCGGCGACGATCATCACCGTGGCGCCGGGCGCCAATCCGCTCTCGTCACCGGCCATCGGCGCATTGACCGCTTCGATCGCCAGCCTCTGGATTCCCTCGCTCGGCCTGGCCTCGGTCGACGCGTCGGACTCCTCGGCCGTCGGGGGCCCAGCCGTCGGCGCGGGCGGAGGCGCGACCGGCGGGGTCTTGACAGCCGTCGCATCGGTTCCGCCGAGCATCTTCTCGACGCGATCGACGATCGCCCCCAGCGTCGCGGCGCGGGTTAGCGCGTCCATGGTCTCCGGGTCGGAGGCGGACGCCGAGGCCAGCCCTGGGAAGGCGTCGCGCAGCTTGCCGAGGATCTCGACGCGCTTGATCGAGTCGATTCCAAGATCGGCCTCGATGTCGAGCCCGAGCTGAAGCACTTCGAGCGGATAACCGGTGCGGTCGCGAACGATCTCAAGCAGCTTCGCGGCGACGTTCTCAGGGCCGGCCGACTCGGTCTCGGCCGTTGGGCTCGCTTCGACGACGACGGGGGCGGCCGGAATCGGAGTCGGAGTAGGCTTCGGAGTCGGAATCGGCTCGGGATTGGTAGGAACGTCTGGTGGACGGCTTTCAGCGACGGTCGGCGACGGCGGCATGAACGACGGCGCGGGAGGCGCGGCGACCGTCTTCGGGGCCGAGGTCGGCGCGGCTCCCTTGCTTCCGCTCAGGTAAGCCAGCATCGTCGCCTGCTGGACTTCGAGGAACGTCCGCATCGTCTCCTGGAACGCGGCCATCACGCGCTCGGAGGCGCTCGATGGAATCGAAGCCGGCGTCGTCAGCGTCGTCGGCGTCGGGGCCGGGCGCGGGGGCGGCGGCGCGGCGTGCTTGTGGTGCTTGCCGTTGATCGATGGCGCGGGCGATGGAGTCTGGTTCATAATCGCTTCGACCCGAGGTAGAGAGACGACAGGCTTGGGCGCGGAGGTTTGGGGTTCGGGCTGGAGGTCGGCCTGGCCGAGTCGGCGAGGCTCGGGGGCGTTCAGCGGTCGGGCGCGGCTGCCGTTGACCATCCAGGTCGACGGGCTGAGCGGCGGTTCGCCGTCGCCCGTCGGCAGGGCGGCGAGGTCGAGCCGAGCGTCGGAGCGGCCTCGCGTGAGGCGTTCGAGCTTGAATGGAACTCCGGCGGCCGCGAGCTTCGCCAGGGCGTGCAACAGGCTGACGAAGCCGGGGCGGGCCGAGCCGCC
>CALCIC010001017.1 GCA_937907405.1 uncultured Isosphaeraceae bacterium
TGCGTCGCCTTCAGGAAATCGGCCTCGGCCGCGGCCAGCTCATTGAGTCCCAGCGCCGCCAGTCCGCGGCCGAGATAGGCCTTCGGATTGCTGTTCGCGCTCCGCAGAACCCGGCTGTAGGCGTCCCGGGCGCGCGCGTACTCACCGGAGGCGAGGAGCCGATGAGCCTCCGTGAGAGCGCCCGAGCTGAGACCGGAGTCGGCCTTGAGGGCGTTCAAAACCCACTCGACCTCTCCCTCGTTCTTGACGATCGGCCGCTGGACCTGCTTGAGGACGATCCGAGCGTAGGACTGGGTTTCCTCCTTCACGTACTCGGCCAGTTCGCGGACGGTGACGCGACCGTCGGCGGTCGGCCGATCGGCCTCACCCTTCAGTCCCCTGAGCACGTGGGCGAAGAAGATCCCATGCTTGAGCCGGTCGTCCTCCCAGCTTCGTTGCCCCATGTTGCAACTGAAGATGGCGATGGTCTGTTCCGGAACATCCTCAAGCTGCGGCCGGGTCTCGCTTTCCAGGTTCATCTTCTCGAACCCTCGCGAGCTGGTGTTGAGGGGATCGTCTCGGCAAGCGTCGACCAGGAGCATCTTCCTCCCCGCCGAGCACTTGCGGAGCAGCTCGTAGACGTCGGCCAGCGAGAGCAGATTCCGCTTCGTCTCGAGGTCGGCGTCGAGCGGGCAAAAGTAGTTCACCTTGTCCTTGGTGAACTGCACGCCGTGACCCGCCAGGGCCACCATGACGGAATCCGCCGGACTCAAATCTCTGAGTATCAGGTCGAGCTGAGCCTTGATCTTCTCGCACTCCGGCAGCATCGAGAAATCCGGATGCCCGTCATACATAATCATGACGTTGCGCGTTTTGTAGCCGCAGTCGATCAGAGTCGCTCCCAATTCCACAATATCGTTCCGCGAGTATTTCAGACTTCGAAGTCCCGACTTGCCGGCCTTCTCGTAATCCTTGGCCGCCACCAGCAGCGCGAAATCCTCCGCCCAGACCGCGGGTGCCGCTGTCAGGAGGATCGCGAGGATCAACGGCGTGAACCGACGAAAGCGGGGAGCCGAACGTCGCATCTCCAGATCAGTCATCGCCGAAGCCCCCAGAAGGAAATCGTCGTCGCCGGATCCACATCCCTGATCCCCAGGGCGGAAACCCATGCGACCATCATAGCGCCAGCCGAACTGCCCGTTCAACAGGGTACGTCGAAAAGATCTCGAAGGACCTTCGATCCATTAGAACTCGATCAGCCCCTTGCGGATTTCCTGTCGAACTCGTTGAAATCTACGAATCGTTCGCGGAATCTGTAACATTTGATCTGCGCGACCGTATGGTCTCCGTATAAGAGCCCACAATTCCGGGGAGCCGTCGCCATGAGAGGCAAGATGATTCGATCCGCCTTATTTT
>CALCIC010001018.1 GCA_937907405.1 uncultured Isosphaeraceae bacterium
GCCCCGGCGAGCCCACGCGCCGCCAGGCTGACCTCGCGGACGTCCGGCTGCGAGGCCGACCAGGCCGCGACGGTCGCCAGGTCCTGCATCTGGTCGGCGGCGACCGATGGGTTGTACGTGTCGAAGTGGACGACCTCCGGGCGGTGGGGGATCGGTTCAGCCGGGTCGATCGACTCGCCGACGAACAGGGGATCGAAGCCGACGACGCTCTGCCCGCGCGCCAGCAGTGCGTTGGCCAGGTCGGAGAACTCGCCCCCAGCGGCGACGAGGGCCGATTTGCCCTGGTCGTCGGCGATCACGGTGAGCCGGCCGTTGGGATGAGTCGGGATCAACCGGACGACCGGAATCGCCTCGCCGTTCGCCCGACGGCCGATCCGGGAATGGACGATCCGGACCCCCTCGCGGTCGACCCGACGGACCTCGCGAGCCTCGATCGCCTCGGGGCTCGGTGATTCGAGACCGACGCGGACCTTCAGACTCGTGAGCAGGAACCGCTTCGACGCCTGCCAGGCCGTCGCGTCGCGGGCGGGAGACAAGGCGTCGAGTTGGTCGCCGAGCGCCTTGACCAGCGCGTCTTCGAGTTCCTTGGGCGTCTTGCGGTCGGCGGGGGCGGGGTGCTCGTCGTTGAAGGTGAGCAGCGCCTCGGGCTTCTCGGGCGTCTGCTCCCCCTCGCGGGTGCTCGCCGAGTCGTCGACGCCCAGCAGCCAGCGGCCCATGAAGGCGTAGACGGCGTTACGGCTGGTCTGGTTGTAGTTGTGCGGGAAGTCGAAGACCTGGGCCTCGATCCGGTCGATCGAGCCGACGAGCGAGTACACGCCTCGGACGGCCGGGAACGCCAGGCTCATGGTCTTGGCGGTCCAGTCGCCGGTCGCGCCGACGAGGATCATCGGCCGGGGCGCGCAGAGCGCGGCGAACTCGACGTTGTCGGTGTGATGGCGCAGCCCGGCGGCGTTCTCGCAGACGCAGCCCCCCTGGAACCAGTCGGAGACCATCACCACCGGCGCGGAAACCTTGATCCGATCGTCGAGCGCCGTGAGGATGAACGTCTGCGTCCCCCCTCCCGACTCCCCCGTGCAGCCGATCCGCGCGGGGTCGACGTCGGGCAAGGTCGAGATCCAGTCGAGCGCCCGGACGCTGTTCCAGGTCTGGAGCGTGAACAGGCTCAGGCCCCAGCGGCGGAGCCGGTCGTTGAGGAACGCGTGGGTGAACGGCTTGGAATCATTATATCCAACCATGTCGTACATGAAGACGACGGCGCCGAGCTTGGCCCATCGAATGCAGCGCTGCTGCACGTCCTCCTGGACCCGGCCGACCTCCCAGTGGCCGTGCGGGCAGAGGATCGCCGGCGACTTGCCCGATTCAGGCTTCTTCGAGGGGCGGTAAAGGTTGCCGCTGAGCGTGAAGCCGGGCAGGGTTTCGAGCACGACCTTCTCGATCGTGTAGCCGTCCCGTTCGAGGACGTCGTACACCCGGGGGTTGAGCGGCGTCTTGGGGGGCGCGGGCCAGAGGCCGAGGCTCACCCGCATCTGGTCGCGGAGATGGGCCGCGCGGTCGCGCCAGGCGGCGGCCGTCGCGGGGGCGTGGAAGTCGTTCCCCTCGCGGTTGGTACGGGCCTGACCGCGGCGACGATCGGCGGTCGGCTCGGTGGAGTCGATCCGACCCCGGGCGACGTCGAGCAACCGCCGAGGGTCGTGGTCGGGTTCAGGATCGAGCACGATCAGCGCCGGAGACGGAGCAGGGGACGGGGCGGCGGCTTCCTTCTTGTCTTCCCCCTTATTCTTGTCGGCGTCGGCCCTGGGCGGTTCGGCGAGCTTGATCGTCAACGGGCCGTCGGCGGGCACGGCGAGCTTGCCGAGGTCCTGCCAGCGGGGCGCGGCGTCGCCGGCCGAAGGCGTCGACTGGAGCGTGACCAGGTTCCCCTCCCGGACCATCGACCACGACTGAGTCGCGGGGGACCAGACCCGGACGGTCCGCTCGCCGGCCCTGTCGAACGTGACGCCGCGCGCCAGCCGGGGGAGGTCGCTAGGCGAGAAGATCGTCTGCGACGGGTCTTCGCCGCCGAAGGCGAACCCGGCCGTGAGGCAGACGAGGAACGCGGAAAGGCCAGGTCGCGGCTTCATGAGTTCGTCTCCGAGGGGGCGGGTCGAAGGATCGGGCGGCATGCGGACGCCGGCCGCTTCGCGAAGCCCCATCGTAGCGGCCCGGTCGGCCGACTCAAGCCTTTGGATCTCGAAATCGCCCCACCGCGGGCGGCGGGATGGTACGATGCCCACGGGAAGCCCGAACCGTAAGACAGGATTCAGGATGATGGGAATGCAGCAAGCCTACCGGAACCATGCTCGCGTGTTGCTCCTCTTCGTCGCGGGAGTGCTGGCCTCCGCCGGAGCACATGCCGGGTCGGATGAGCCCCCTCCCGGCCGGAAGCCCAACGTCGTCTGGATCTGGGCCGACAACCTCGCCTACCGCGACGTGGGGTGCTACGGCAGCCCGACGATCCGGACGCCGACCTTCGACGGCCTGGCGCGCGACGGGGTCCGCCTGACCCGGTATTACGTGGCGCACGTCGTCTGCTCGCCTTCGCGGGTCGCGCTGTTGACCGGCCGACAGCCGTTCCGCGCCGGGATCACCGACGTCCTGCGGCCCGACTCCCCCACCGGCCTGCCCGCCGACGAGATCACCCTGGCCGAGGCCCTCCACGACCTCGGCTACGCCACCATGGCCCTGGGCAAGTGGCACCTGGGCGACCGGCCCGCGTTCCTCCCCACGCGGCACGGCTTCGACGGCTACCTCGGCCTCCCCTATTCGATGGACATGGCACCGACCCTGCTCATCCGCGACGATCGGGTGATCGCCGAGCTGCCCGGCCCGGCGGCCGCCGAGGTCACCGAGCGGCTGGTCGACGAGGCCGTCCGCTACGTCACGGCCAACCGGGACCGCCCCTTCTTCCTCTACCTGGCGCACACGATTCCACACCCCCCGCTGACGCTCCCCGACGCCGCCCGCACCCCCGGCCGTCCGATCTACGAGGACGCCGTCGAGTACATGGACCGGCAGACCGGCCGGCTCCTCGAAGCGATCGACCGCCTCGGCCTCGCCGACGACACGATCGTCGTGTTCACCTCCGACAACGGCCCGATGAGCAAGGAGGGCGACGCCGGCGGGCTCCGCGGTCGGATCGGCGAGTCCTACGAAGGGGGCGTCCGCGTGCCGTTCGTCGCCCGATACCCGGGCAAGATCCCCGCGGGCCGCGTCTCCGACGTCCCCGTCATCGCCTACGACATGTTCCCGACCCTCGTCCACCTCGCGGGCGGACGCGTCCCCGGCGACCGGATCTACGACGGGCAGGACGCCTGGCCCGTGCTGACCGGCCGGGGAGAATTCTCGCGGGCGAAGCCCCTCGTTTGGGTCTTCGACGACAACGTCACGGCCGTCCTCGATCCCCCGGGCCGGTGGAAGCTCCACCTCGGCGGCGGGGCCGCCACGTTCGCCCAGCCGCAACTGTACGACCTCGACGCCGACCCCGCCGAGGCTCACGACGTCGCCGCGCGGCGCCCCGACGTCGTCAAACGCCTGACCGCCGCGGCCGAGGAAGTCCGCAAGGACGTCCCCAAGGTCTGGACGCTCAAATACCCCGTGCGCGACCCTCTCAAGGCCAGGGGGGGCGTCCGGACGAAATGAGCCCGCGTCGTCGCCCGATCAATCACGAGGCCGACAGTACGTCCATGACCTTCACCGAACTCACGAGCGATTCGATGGTCGCCGGCGTATCAGCCGGGAACCGGCAGTAGGCGGGGTAGGGGTTGGTGCCGTCGATGATGAGCTGGCGGTGGTTGGCCTGTCGGAACCCCTCGTCGCACGGCTGATGGCCGGTGATGAACAGGTCGGCGTCGACCATCGCCGCGAAGCGGTCGACGGTCTCGGGCGCCGTGTCGCGGCCCCATGTGATGGCGTAGACGGCTCCGCCGCGTTTCATCGATTCCGGAGTCCAGTCGTCGACCGCGAGCACGCCCACGTCGAGGTCGTCGAGATAGACGCCGTCGGGGATCGAGTGGCACATGAACACGCGATTGGCCGTGCGGACCGCCAGCGGAAGCGCGGAGAAGAGGCCGACGTACGCCTTGTAGACCTCGTCGCAGTGGTCGCCGTACGAGAGCCGCAGCCCCTCGCGGAACCTCATGTTCAGCGCCTGGCCGTCCTTGCCGATGATCCGTCCGGTGATCTCGGACAGCTCATGATTGCCCAGGATCAGGTGGACCCGGTCGGGGTGCTGGCACTTGAGCGCCGAGACCAGATCGACCAGGCGATGCGAGAGGTCGGG
>CALCIC010001019.1 GCA_937907405.1 uncultured Isosphaeraceae bacterium
GCGAGTTGGTCGACGCCCTGATCCTTGAGCGCGAGGCCGACCGCCTCGGCATGAAGGCCACGTCGGAGGTCGGCCGCGAATGGCTGGAGACGATCACGCAAGGACGCATGAACGCGGACCTCTTCCGATCGCTCTACAGTCGATTCAGCAATGAGATCACCCAGGAACAGCTCCTCTCCGACCTGGCCAACCAGGTCCGCATCCGCAAGGTCCGCGGTCTGCTCGGCTACCCCATGGTCACACCTTACGACGTCTACGAGTCCTATCGCTCGCAGACCGAGCGGGTGGCCGACAAGCTCGTCGAGATCCCGGTAGAAAACTTCCTGACCAAGGTCGGCGAGCCCTCGGCGGACGACGTCAAGGCCCTGTACGACAAGTACAAGGACGTGCTCCCCGACCCCGCCCGCGAGACGCCGGGCTTCAAGGTCCCGCGTCAGGTGCAAGTCGAATACCTCTCGCTCGACGGCAACGCCAAGGCCCGGGGGATTCGCGACAAGCTGACCGACGCCGATCTTCGAACCTACTACGAAAATCATAAGACCGAGTTCAAGGTGCCCTCGGAATTGCCCGAGGACCTGTTCGCCGACGCCCCCGACCTGACGCCGCCGGTGCTCCAGTCGTTCGACGAGGTCAAGGGGTTCCTGGCCCCGCAGCTCGCCGACGAGAAGGCCCAGGCCGAGATCAACGACGTCTTCAACCGGATTCGCGACGAGATCTTGATCCCCTACGCCGACGAATACCTTTCGGCCCTGGACGACCAGGAAGACGCCGAGAAGCAAGGGCAGAAGGCCGACGTCAAGTTCCCGCCCCCCCTGGACCTCAAGGCCGTCGCCCAGAAGGAAGGGGTGAACTACGAAATCACCCCGCTGCTTTCGCGCGAGCAGGCCGACCGATACGGTCGGATCGCCTCGGCCGAGGTCGGCGCCAGCCGGATGAGCGGCGGCCGGAAGTTCTCCGACGAACTTCTCGACCCCAAGCTCAGCCTGTATGAACCGGTCGAGTTGACCGAGCTGCTGGGCACCCGATACCTGGCCCGCAAGGTCAAGGACGAGGCCCCCCGGATTCCGCCGCTCGACGAGGTCAAGTCGGAGGTGATCCTCGCCTGGAAGCAGGCCAAGGCCCGCCCGCTCGCCGAAGAGGCCGCCAAGGCCCTGGCCGCCCGGATCGAAAAGGAGAAGGGGGGCAAGATCGCCGAGGACCAGATCGACGGCTTCCGGGTCGTCTCGACCCCGCCGATCACCCGGACCCAGATGGGAGGGATGTCGGCCAACCCGTTCGAGCCGCCGCCGCAGGTCGAAACCACCATTCCTGAAGTCCCGCTCGCCAGCGAGGAAATCCGCGACGCGTACTTCAGCATCAAGCCCGGCGAGACCAAGGTCGCCGCGAACCTCCCCAAAACGGTCTACTACGTCGTCGCCCTCGACCGTCGCGAGCCGGCCAACTTCACCCAGCTCTACGCCCCCAACGGCGAGGAATTCCGGTTCAAGATGCTCACCACCGAGCAGGCCGGCCGCCGTCAGGACGACAACTGGATGGGATGGCTTCGCAAGCAAGCCGGCCTTCCCGCCGACTGGGTGCCGTCGGACGAACTCAAGAAGGAAGGCGAAACCCAGGGCTGACCCCGACCGACCCGGGGCCGGTTCCATCCGACCGCGCCCCGCGTCGCCGATTCCCGATCGCGCTGAGCTTTGAACCGTTCCGGGGGGATGGCCGGATCGCTCCTGGTCCTGGCTTGCGTGGCCTCCAGCGTCTTTTAGAGCGGTTTCCTGATGGGTTGCGCGGTTCGCCGCTGGGCCTCGACCGTTCGCCCTGTGGAGTGCGGGAGCTTGCTCCCGCGCGCGATGCGTGTTGGATGCGGCGGCAAC
>CALCIC010001020.1 GCA_937907405.1 uncultured Isosphaeraceae bacterium
GCCGGCCTCGTCTGGAGCGGAGCCAACGCCGTTGGAGCGGGGCGCCAAGGCGAGGCCGAGGCCCAACGTCCCGCCCCGATCCCGCCAGCGAAGGCCGAATCGCCCAGGCCCCCGAAGTGGGCGCATTTGACTTCCGACGCCGGCTTTGAGTCGTGGGTCCGGCTCGAGGACGGGCGCACACTCTGGAAGTCCGAGGCGCACGCCGGAATCCGCGACCCGGCTTCGGGGACCGAGCTGAATTACCGAGGAGACGGGCCGATCGTTCGGCGGCCGGACATCGTCGGGGTCAAGGACGACGGGGTCCGCGACGTCGGGTTCGCGCTCGGTCGCGCCGGGGTGAGACCACTCGATCCGGCCGAGATGCGCCGGCGAATGACCAAGGAAGGGCGTCGGGTCGAGGGGGGGAATTTCACGTCCGACGCCGAGGTCGTCGAGCTCGACGGCCGCCGCCGCCTGCGGATCGACATGTCCCGACCCGACTCCCTGGGGCAGTCGAGGCTGAGCGAGCAGACCTGGTACGACCTCGAAACGCGCCGGCCGATCCAGCGGCGGGAGGTCCTCCAGCTCGCCGACCAGAACAAATACAAGCGGGAGTTTCGGACGACGACGATCACCTACGGCGACCCCGGGCCGGCCGACATCTACGCGATGGGCGTGCCTGCGGGGACGCCGATCGTCGATCAGGCGAAGCTCAATCATGTCGAGATCCCCCCCACTCTCCAGCGGATCTTCGACGGCGCGGCGGGGATGATCGAGCGGCTTCCGCAGTCGCTCCGGATCATCGACGACGGCGACTTCGGACTGCAACTGACCTACTGGTCAGCCCCCGAAGGCTACCTCGAAGCGCGGGCCGCATTCGTCCGCGACCACAACCATCAGGGTATCTACGGCGCCGGCGTCCCGCGGTCGTTCTTCGCCGACCACCAGGGCTCATCCGGGGTCGAAGCCCCCCGAAACCGGCGGACCCGCCCCGGCGAGGCCCTGAAGGCCGATGAACTTGCCGCCTGGCTGCCGATCGACGAGTCGGTGAACGTCCACCTCAACGACGGCGCGATGCAATACGACCTGACGCGGTTCTTTGTCGCGGACGGCAAACCTCGGGAGGCGCGGGTCCACGTCCTCCGGGGCGACTCGTTCAACCGCTTCCCCAGGGCAATCGAGGAGACCTGGGAATTCGCCTTCGGCAACCGTAGGAACCTTGAAATCGCCCCTGTCGAACCCGGCTCGCCCGAGGGTTGGGTGGCGATCAAGGTCGAGAATCCCCAGCTTCGCAGTCTGTATTACGTCGACCCGGAGCATGGCTACGCCGTGGCCCGAATGGTCGAATGGTCGAGCCTCAACGCAGGCCGGCGCAAGTTCCGAACCGAGTCGAACGCTCGACGCTGGACCCAACTCCCCGGCGGCGTCTGGTACGTATCGGAATGGGAGCGGTCGCATCACCTCGACAAGTTCGACGCCGCGGGCAAGCTCGAGGAGGACCAGCAGCCGGACCACACCTCGATCCGCCGCGTCGTGATCAACCCCATGGCGCCCGAAACGTTCCCGAGGGGGATCTTCGACGGCAAGGCGTTTCTCGACGAGGCGCGGAAGAAGGGGGCGAAGATCCAGGTGGATTGAGGTTCGCGCCGCGATGCGGAACGAGCGACGTCAGCGACGGCCGGCGCGGGCGGCCCATTGGTCCTCGGCGGCGCTGCGGCGGATGTAGTTCGGCTCCAGGCCCCAGAAATCGAACTCCACCCCGCTCGCCGCGATCCGGCGGGCCAACTCCACGAGTCGACGCCCCGACGGCTGATTCAGGTCCGGCTCGGCGACGACGACCCGATCCGGCAGGGCTGCTCGGATCGCCCCCGAATTCAGGCCCGGCCCCAGGACGAGCGCCCCCGGCTCCAGGTCCGCGGCCCATCGCCCGATCGGCTCGATCCGGCTGGGCGCGACGGCCCGCAGCACCCCGCCGGCCTCGGCGCGCTCGAACGAGGCGCAGTAGACGTCGCCGCGCTGGGCGTCGGCGATCACCTGGACGTTCACCGCGTCGTCGGGGGCGTTCTGGGCGAAGCCTTCGAGGCTGTCGAAGCCGAGCAGCTTCGCCCCGGCGGTGTACGCGAGCATTCGGGCCGCCGTCAAGCCGATCCGCAATCCGGTGTACGAGCCGGGGCCCAACCCCACGGCGACGTCCGTCAGGTCGACGGCCTCCAACTCGGCCTCGCGCAGCAAATCGCGGATCAACGGCACGAGGTCGCAGCCGTGCTTGCGCGAAACGGCCGTCGTCCCCTCGCCCCAGGCGCCCGCGTCCGTCCAAACGCCGACCGCCGACCGATCGCCCGAGCTGTCGATTACTAAGAAATTCATCACGCCTCGCGACGTTCCCGGATTGAGAAGATAGGCGAACGCGACGCCGCCGCCGCGCGGAGTTCGATTACACGAGCAACCGTCCTCGTCCGCGCGGCTTGCAGGGCGCGTGGGAATTCCCGAATCACGCTTCGAGAATCTACGCTTGAGTGGTAAGTTTCAACTTTCGGGTTGCGTTTCTAGATGCTAGATCTAAGAGATGTCGCGACGTCGAAACAGAATGACCGGATCGCCTGATTCCATCAATTGGTGGACTTGACCCGCGAGCGGTCTTCCCTCTATCTTTATAACAGATTTCAAGTAGGATCTTGCGTCCCGCCGATCCAGCGGAATCGCGGTCGAGCAGGCACGCAAAGTCACGCATGTAGCCACTCCCCTCCTCTGTCCGGAGGACATCCCTCGGTGCGCCGCGCCTTAATCAGCGATATTCATGGGAACCTCGAAGCGCTGGAAACGGTGCTGAGCGATATCGAAGCCCAGGGGGTCGAAGAGATCTACTGCCTGGGGGACATCATCGGCTACGGCCCCAATCCTCGTGAATGCATCGACCGGGTGATCGAGCGATGCAAGGTCACCCTGCTGGGCAATCACGACCAGGGTGCGATGTTCGATCCCGACGGGTTCAACATCGGCGCCGAGCGCGCCATCTTCTGGACCCGCAGCCAGCTTGAGAACTCGTCCGACCGGTCGAACAACGAGCGGCGCTGGGAGTTCCTCGGCGATCTGCCGCGATCGCACAAGCAGTCGCCGTTTCTGTTCGTTCACGGATCGCCGAGGAACCCGTTGAGCGAGTACATCTTCCCCGAGGACATCTACAACCATCGCAAGATGGATCGGCTGTTCCAGCTCGTCGAGCGTTACTG
>CALCIC010001021.1 GCA_937907405.1 uncultured Isosphaeraceae bacterium
CCCCATCATCTGAAGCAGATACCAGGCCACCTGGCAGCTCAGCCCCGCCACGACGACGACCACCAGCCAGATCAGCGTCATGAAGTCGTGCATGCCCTTCTTGTCGCCGACCTGCGAGGCCACGATTCCAAACACCGCGAACGGCACCAGCGCGACGACCCAGAGCAAGATCTTCATCATCAACTCGAAGCCGATCCCCAGCAGATCGAGGACCGGCTGAAACGACGCGTCCCCTTGCGCCTTCCGCGCGTCCCGGATCTTCACCAGGCCGATCCCCACGGCCAACGTCAAGATGACGAGCTGCGCCAGGTTGTTCTGCGCGAACGCCTCGCCGATGCTCCGGGGGATCAGCTCGACGACCAGGTCGCGCACCGACTTCTTGACCAGGTCGGCCGCCGGTTCCGACGAGTCGGCCAGCGAAGTACCGACGCCGGGTTGGATCAGGTTGGTGAGCCCCAGGCCGATCGCCATCGCGACCAGGGTGTTGACCAGGTAGAAGCCCATCATCATCAGGCCGTGTCGGCCGTGGATCTCGTTGGAGACGATCGCGTGAAGGATCGCCAGCACGACCAGGGGGGCGGCGATCGCCGTGAGCGCCCGCATGATCAGCGCGGGCATGATCTCCAGGGCGCTCGCCCCCTCTCCCCAGATCCAACCGATCGGAATCGCGATCAAGGCGGCGGCGATCACCCAGACGTACAACGGCACGCCCCCCGGCCGGCTCTCGGGCTCGTCCTCGACGACCGGCGCCCCGCTCATCACGTCCGCATCAAAGTCAAGCGGGTCCGTGAATTCGCGTTCAGACTGATTCGACGGCATGCGCTGACTCCGGGTTCACGGTGAGGTTCAAATGCGAATGCGAAGCGCGGCCCGTCCGACGGACCCCGGGCGATTATGACCGCCCGACGACTCGATCGCGACCCCGCTGCCAGGCCTGGAGGGATCTCGGCACGTCGACGAGCCGCAATTCGAGTCGATCGTCTTCACCTCGGCGCCTGGCCGCGGCGAGCCCGGCGCTCGTTCTGCTTTTCGAGGCGGCGCTGCTGGCGCGCCTCGCGCTGCATGGCGCGTTCCTCGGGCGTCTTCTGACCGAAGGGGAGGCGGAGGTTGGGGAACAGCGGGCCGATCTCGGCCGGGGCGTCGGGGTCGGCCGGCGCCGGCGCCGGGGCCGGCTTGACGCCGCTGGTCTCCTCCAGTTCGTCCGGCGGGCCGTCGAGCGGCGGGCCGTCGTCGGGGGGGAAGACCTCGCGCCTCGGCGCGGAACCGCCCCCCCCCTGGAAGATCCGACCCAGGCCGTTCGGGCCGCCGATCCCCAGGGTCGTCTGAAGGATCGAGTCGCCCAGGTTCTTGAACCGCTCCTTGATCGCGTCGCCGTTGATCTTCGGCTTGTCGAGCGTCCCCGAGATCGGAACTTGAAGTTGTGTGGATTCGAGGATCTGTGAAACGACCGGGATGTTCCGCCTGGGGGGGACGAGCGCGAAGCTCGCCAGCAGGTCGAGGTTCTTGTCGAAATCGACCCAGCCGTCGACGCCGATCACCGCGAGGTCGCCGACGGGCAGGATCAGCCCTTCCTGATAGATCTTCCGGCCCTGAATTCGGACCGAGATCGGGTCGCGGAGTACCAAAAGCGGCTTGCGCTCCAGGCGGAAGACGCCGATCAGGTCGTCCACCAGAGGCCCGGGCATGAACTCGACGTTGTCGAACTGGACGTCCCCGTCGACCCTCGTCTCGGCGCCATCGCCCCCCAGCGGGATGTTCGCGAACACCAGGTCGAGCGAGATCCGCCCCTGGACCCGCGTCGCCTGATCGAGCACCGGCGCGACGTAGGAGAGGACCCGGTGCGACACCTCGTCGTTGATCTCGGCGTCGATCAGGCTCGAAGACCGTCCCAGGTGCAGCCACCGCGTTCCTTTTTTGTCGACGACCAGTTCGGGATCGAGATGCAGCCGGCCGCCGTTGAGCGTCGAGTCGATCGGATCGACGCGGATTTCCCCCTCCTCGACGCGGGCGACGATCCGGGTCTGCTGCAACCGCATACCGAAGACGTCGGCCTGATCGACCTGCAACGCGACCTCGCCGTCGAGCGTGTCAGGGAGCCTTCCATCCTTCGACTCCGTAATCGGCAGCGTGCCGGCGAGCCGCCAGGGGCAGGGTTGGCCGCTGATCGACGCGTTGGGCTCGACCATTCCGGCCAGCAGCCTCGACAGTCCCTCCCAGTCGGGGCTGAGGTTCCCCTTGAGGTCGACGTCGGGCTTCTCGCCCAGGTTGCGGATCGTCCCGGCGCCGTCGACCCGGACGTATGGCGTGACGACCGCCAGCTCGACCAGGTCAAGCTGCTTCGCCCTGGTCGCGAGCGTCGCCCGGGCCTGGACCTCGACCTCGCCGAGCTCTTCGGGGAGGGCTTCCGGCCGGCCCGCTTTTCGAGCCAACTCGCGGCCTTGAACCCGGAACCCGAGGTCCCAGACGTCCTCATGCTGCTTGCCATTGACGACCCCGAAAACACGGCCGCCGATCTCGTTGGAGCCGAGCCCCGCGAGCTTCGCGACCTCGGCGACGTCACCGGTAAGATCAGCCTCGAACCAGGCCGCGTCCTTCGCCTGGAATCCCCCAGCGCTCAGTTTCCGAGGGGCGATCGCGAACGACTTGACGGTCTCGGCGCCGGCGATCGGCCGGGCCTCGACGATCAGTTCGTCCTTCTTGCGGTCGTACCGGCCGCCGCCGTTCCAGACCTGGCCCGCCTCCGGCAGGAACTTTCCGCCGGGTCCGACGAACGGCTCGACCGACAGAAAGAGTTCCTCCAGCTCGATCGCGTCGGCGTTCGACTGAACGTCGCAGCCGGCCTTGACGACCTTCTTTGATCCGTTGAACGAAAGCTCGGTACGCGCGCCGGCCTTGACCGTCGCCGGCCCCGGGCGCGCGGGGTCGGAGGTCGATTCGAGCTTGATCGCGTCGACCCCGCTCTTGCCGAGCAGTGAGACGAACCGCCAATCGCGGGGAATCCCCGAGGGGTCCGCCGCGCCTCGAACGGCCAGATCGCCGCGCACCAGATCCCGGCTCACAGTCTCGACGACCGGCAGACCGCCGAGGACCAGGCCCTTGACCTCGGCGTCGGCCGCGAGCTGGTATTCGGCCTGGTCGCGACGGTATCGGGCGTGAAGGGTCCCCTGCCCGGCCGTCTCAACTCCCCCGAGGTCGACCCAGTCGCGGA
>CALCIC010001022.1 GCA_937907405.1 uncultured Isosphaeraceae bacterium
GAAGGCGCCCGCCTGATCTACCTCGGCGTCCCCCGCGCCGTCGTCCTCCACCAGCTTCCCGCCGAGGTCGCGAGCCAAGCCTACTGGTTCGACCCGGTCCGGGGCGAGAAGGCCCCCCCGGTCGAGCTGAAGTCGAACGCCGAAGGCGAGACCGTCGCCTCTCCGCCCAACGTCGACCACGACTGGGTCCTGGTCCTCCACGGCGGACGAGCCGTGCCGCCGCGCGAATGAGCGACGGGTTGCACGGCGGCCCGGGGCAGGCGATCATCATCGACGGAGGATCGGATACGTGGTCGCACCAAGGAGCCGCCCTATGATCGCCGCGCGCTGGTATGTTCCGATGGTTGTTGGAGCCCTCGTCATGTCGACGTCCGATGAAGCCGAGGCCCAGAAGGCCAAGGTCAACTACAGCGAGAGCGAGGTCAAGCCGTACAGCCTGCCCGACGCGCTCGTGACCGAGGAGGGGCGAAGCGTCACCTCGGCCGAGTTGTGGAACCGCACGCGGCGGCCCGAACTGATGAAGATCTTCGCCAGCCAGGTCTACGGCAAGACGCCGACGCCCCCCAACCCGATCACGCCGACTTATGAATTGATCTCGGAAGACCGCGAGGCGCTGGGGGGCAAGGCGATCCGTCGCGAGGTCTCGATCCGGTTCACCGACAGGCCCGACGGCCCCCACATGGACCTGTTGATCTTCCTGCCCAGGTCGGCGGCCAAGGACAGGCCGGCGCCGGCGTTCGTGGGCCTGAACTTCGCGGGCAACCACGCCGTCAGCAACGATCCGGGGGTCCGGGTGTCGAAGGCCTGGATGCGGGACGCCCCCGAGGGAGGGGTCGAGAACCACAAGGCGACCGAGGCGTCGCGCGGGTCGAAGGCGTCGCGGTGGGCGGTCGAGCGGATCGTGGAACGGGGCTACGCGCTGGCGACGGCGTACTACGGCGACCTCGACCCCGACTTCGACGACGGCTTCCAGAACGGCGTCCAACCCCTCTTCTACAAAGCCGGCCAGACCAAGCCCGAGGCAGACGAATGGGGAGCCATCGGCGCCTGGGCCTGGGGCCTGAGCCGGGCGCTCGACTACCTGGAGACGACGCCCGAGGTCGACGCGAAGAAGGTGGCCGTGATGGGCCATTCACGGCTCGGCAAGACGTCGCTCTGGGCCGGCGCGCAAGACCAACGGTTCGCCCTGGTGATCTCGAACAACTCCGGCGCGGGGGGCGCGGCGCTCTCGAAGCGGATCTTCGGCGAGACGGCGGCGCACCTCAACACCAGCTTCCCCCACTGGTTCTGCACGAACTTCCACCAGTACTCCGACCACGAGGAGAAGCTCCCCGTCGACCAGCACGAATTGATCGCCCTGATCGCCCCCCGCCCGGTCCTCGTGTGCAGCGCCGAGGAGGACAAATGGGCCGACCCCAAGGGCGAATTCCTCGCCGCCAAGGCCGCCGAGCCCGTCTACCGCCTGCTCGGCAAGGACGGCCTGGCCCTCGACGAATGGCCCAAGCCGGCCGAGGACTCGCTCGCCAAGAGCACCATCGGCTACCGCTACCGCCCCGGCAAGCACGACGTCACGGCTTCCGACTGGGAAGCGTACATGGACTTCGCCGACGCTCATCTGAAGAAGTGACGCCGGGCGAACGCGTCAATAACCGCTTTCATCAACGATTTCGCCGCCGTTGCGCGTCGCCAGCTTCTGCCAGACGCCCAACGGCGCGCCGAAGAGATGGGCCCTCGCGATCGGATCGAGCGGCCACGATTCGACCGATTCCTTGATGAACCGAACCGAGCCGTCCGCGACCAGGGCGTTGACGCCGCCGGGATGCAGGCTCGACGCCGAACTCGGCCAGAGCGACGAATTCGAGGGCTCGAACTTCTTGTAGGCGTTGGGAGGCGCGGTGTTGAAGACGAGCGTGCAACCGACCTGGCCGAAGAACCACCAGCCGGACTGCTCCGCGACGTTGGGGTGGTGAGGATCATCGATTCGACGCAGGATGGTCGTCGCCCGTTCCGCCACGATCAGAGTGTTGCTCAGGCCGTCGGTCACCGAGGAGAAGGCCAGGGGCGCCAGGTCGTTGAGGCAGCCGTTCGCCCTGGCCACCTGGCCGGGGTCGGGCTTGCATCCCTGGCGCCAGTCCGGGGCGGCAGCCGAGTATTCCGACCCCATGACCCCCGCGTAACTCGTCGAGGTCACTCGCACGAGGTCGGAGATTGGGTACGGGAACGGATCGGACATCGATCCCGCCCGCGCCCGCCCCGAGTCCGGGTCGCTCGGGCAGGCGTAGGCTGCGATCGCAACGGCATGGATCGTGCTGTTCTCGAAACTCACGATCGACAGGCCGTGATTGATCGCGTTGAAGAGCGCGGCCTGTTCCATCTGCGGCAAGATCGCGACGAGAAAGCTCTTGTCGATGCTCCCCAGGCACGGAACGCCGGGGACGACGTATCGAGGGTCGTGCGCGATGACGCGCCCCGCCGGCAGGCACCCGACGCCGTCATGATAGCCGTGCAGCGCCAGCCCGATCTGCCTCAGATTGTTCGCGCACTGCGCCCGCCTCGCGGCCTCCCTCGCCGCCTGGACGGCCGGCAAAAGGAGGGCTGTCAGGAGGCCGATGATCGCGACCAAGACCAGGACCTCGATCAGCGTGAATCCGCCGCCGCTGCGAGCCTTATGTTCTGGGTTCGCCAAGATTCCTCTCCTGGGAACGCCGATCACCTGATCGGCGTTCCCGAGTTTAGCCGCCCCTCCGACTTCTTCGATCGCAACGAAAAAGCAGACCGCTCAAGGTCCGGCGCTCGTCAGGCGAGGCTCGAACGCGCTCGCGAGACGTACCGTCGAAGCAGCACGGCGGCCATGAACGTCGCCGCGCCGAGACCTCCGAGCCAGTAGGGGAGCAGACTTCGCGTCGCGCCGGCCTGGTCGACCAGGTTCGGCAGCCCGTAATGCGTCGGCTTGAACTCTTCCTCCGGAGTCGGTTCGAACGACCAATCGCGAAATTCGCAGATCGACGATTCACCACCGCCGTCGCGACATGTGACCCGGCGGGGCAGGTAGACGCCGTCGCGAGCAGGCCCGTACTCGACGTCGGTCGTGATCCGCATGCGGGAAGGCCCCTCGACGCGATACTCGCTCGAACGAATAATCCATTGGGC
>CALCIC010001023.1 GCA_937907405.1 uncultured Isosphaeraceae bacterium
GACCGGATGGCGGATCTTCATCGGTTGGTCATAATCCATCCAATTTAACCACAAGTTACGCGGCGGTGAAATCATCTTCATTCAGACCGAACGTCGTCACCCGGCACGAACGGTCGGCGGCCCCCTCCTCGACGATCACGACGCCGATCTCCGGGCGACGCGCGACGAGCGCCCGCGCGCCCTCGGCGCCGAGCAGAAACAGGGCCGACGAGAGCGCATCGGCCTCGGCCGACGTCGGCGCCAGCACCGTCACGCTGGCCGGCCCGTCGGCCGGAACGCCGAGGCGCGGGTCGAGGATGTGGCCGTAGCTCCGCCCGTCGACCTCGAACCGCTGAAACGCAGCGCCCGACGTGCCAAGCGCCCGGTTGCGGAGTCGAAGGACGCCCAGGGGATTCTCGGGCGCGAACGGGTTCCGCAAGGCGATCTCCCAGCGCCCCCCGAACCGCCCCGGCGGCGACCCGAGCGCGAATAAGCTCGATTGACCGCCGTGAACCAGCGCCGAGGTCGGAAGCCAATGACCCCGGATCACGTCCGCCGCGCGGTCGATGGCGTATCCCTTGCCGATGCTCCCCAGGTTGATCCGCAGCCCCTCGACGTCGAAGGTCGCGGCGCGAGCACCACGATCGAGCCGCAAATGCCGCCAGCCCGTGCGCGACCGCGCCTCGGCGAGCGCCTCGGGGGACGGCACCCGCTTCGGCCCCCGGACGAAGCCCCAGGCTTCCGAGAGCGCCCCGGAAGTCACGTCGTAGGCGCCCCCCGTCGACCGGCTCAATTCGGTCGCCTGCTCAAGCAGCCCGAACAGGCCCGGCTCGACCGCCACCGGCCCCAGGTGGGCCGTCCGATTCAACCGGCTGACCTCCGAGTCCTCGGAATAGACCGTGAGCTGAGCTTCGAGGCGGTCGACCAGGTCGAGGGCGCGCGTGGCCAACTCGACCGCGCCAGGGGTCGTCGATCCCAGGCGGATCTCGAAATACGAGCCCATCCCCGGTCGATGAACGCGGATCAAGTCCGGCAGCCCGGAATCGCCGACGCCGGAGCCGGCGGTCGACGCCGGCCGCGCCGTCTCCGCGCCCGGGCGCCGTAGTCGGAGAAGATCACGGCGATTCACGCCGCTGCGAGGTGGTTTCACGACAGAGCCTTTGTTCGACGAGAGGGGGGGGAGAACGACCTTGGGGTCGATCTCTGATTCGAGTATATCGAATGCCGGGCCGACGCGACCATTCGTTTTACGCTCCCATCTCGCGGCGGGTTCCATCGTCGTTGCCGAATCGCCGAAGCCGCGGATTCCGGGTACAATTCCGATGCGCCTCCAACGTTGAGGCGGCGGTTCGCAGCGGTTCCCGACCGAGGAGGCCAGGCCATGAGCAGCGCCCCCCAGCGCGCGCGGGCGAAGGTCGTCTATCCAGATTGTGATGGCAAGCCCATTGCAGAGAACACGTTACAGTATGAGTGGGTCGTCACGATCAAGGGCAACCTCGACCTGTTGTTCCGCGACCGTCCCGACGTGTTCATCGCCGGCGACCTCCTCTGGTATCCGGTCGAGGGCTCCCCGAAAATCTGCACCGCCCCCGACGCGATGGTCGCCTTCGGTCGTCCCAAGGGGCATCGGCCGTCCTACAAACAGTGGGAAGAGGGGAACGTCCCGCCCCAGGTGGTCTTCGACGTCCTGTCGCATCGCAACCGTCCCCCGGAGATGAAGGCCAAGCTCGCCTTCTACGAGAGTTACGGCGTCCAGGAATACTACATCTACGACCCCCAGAAGGACGCATTGTGGGGCTATCAACGGGCCGGCGAGGAACTGCTCGCGACCCCCGACTCGCTCATGAACGGGTGGGTCAGCCCTCGGCTGAGGATCCGGTTCAATTGCTCGGAGACGCCGATGCGGATCGAGTACCCCGACGGCTCGCCGTTCCTCACACTCGACCAGATCGCCGCGCAACGCGATCGATTCGCTCGCGAACGTGATCTTGCCGAGCACGAACGTGATCTTGCCGAGCACGGACGCGATCTTGCCGAGCACGGACGCGATCTTGCCGAGCGCGAACGCGATCTTGCCGAGCGCGAACGCGATCTTGCCGAGCGCGAACGCGATCGAGTCGTCCGTGACCTGGACGATGAGCGGGAGCGAACCGCGCGGCTGGCCGCGAAGCTGCGGGAGATGGGAATCGAACCTTGATCGGCATGGAATGAACGACGGGTCCGCCGTCGGGCCTTCCGGCTTCGGCGGCGGACCAGGGCGTTGCGTCGGGGCTTGCTCAGCGGCCGTATCCCAGGTTCTCGAAGAGGTAAAGGCCGCTCTTGCCGGGGCAGACGAGATCGAGGTCGCCGTCGGCGTCGACGTCGATGGCGGTCATTTGCAGGCCGGTGCCGGCGGTACCGGCGGGGAAGTCGTTCAGGGCCAGCCGATCGGCGGCCTTCGCCGGGGCGTCCTTGGCCGGTTCGCCCTGGAAGATCACATGCTTGCTCCAGGACTTGGCGGCGGGATCGAAGCGGTACCAGGCGACGACCGAACCGTCGGTCGCGCCCGGTTCGATCTCGTGGGCGTAGACCCGCTTGCCGGTGACCAGTTCGTCGGCCTTGCCGTCGCCGTC
>CALCIC010001024.1 GCA_937907405.1 uncultured Isosphaeraceae bacterium
CACGGCGACAACTTCAACCAGCTCAGGAACAGGCTGTTGCCCATGACCGACCAGACGGTGCCGACCCTGATCCGCGACATGTCGGCCCGAGGTCTGCTCGACGAGACCCTGGTCGTCTGGATGGGGGAGTTCGGCCGCAGCCCTCGGGTCACCAACACCAAGCAATTCGGCCCCGACGGCCGCGACCACTGGCCGAACTGCTACACCGTCCTGATGGCCGGCGGCGGAATCGCGCCGGGGGCGGTCCACGGCGCCAGCGACCGCATCGGAGCGTACCCGGCCGCCGACGCCGTCACCCCCGACGACGTCGCCGCCACGATGTTCTGGGCGCTCGGCATCGACCCGGCCGCCGAGTTCCGCGACACCCTCGGCCGCCCCCTGCCCATCGCCGCCGGAAAGCCGATCACCGGCGTCTTCGCCTGACGGAATGAATCGAAATCCACCCATGGCGATCTCGTCGTCGTGGTTCTTAAACCACCGGTCTTTTCGCCCCCACGAATTCTCGAAGTATCATTTCGGCCGAATTCCCCACCCGTTAGAATTCATCCCGATCCCGGGACGATTACGAACCGAGCGCGTTGAGCGAGGCCGCCATGCGAAGCGTCGACTGGAAGAATCTGACCTTCAACGACGGCGTACTGGCGGAGCCGGTGCGCGACGACGGCCGAATCGCCCTCTGGCTGCCCGGCGCCGTCGACGGCGAGTACCAGTACTGGGATCGGATCGTGACCTCCGCCCGCCCCGAGACGACCGCCGAACAGGGCGTCGCCGCCACCCCCGCCGTGGCGACCCGAGCCCGTCGCCGAGTCTCCGACGGCCTCTTCGGCAGGCTGGCCCGAAGACTCGGCCGCCGCGATCCCGAGACGACCTGGACCTTGCCCAGCGGCGAGGAGGTCGAACGCTGCGGCGAACGTCGCGCCGACGTCGCGCTCGCATGGCCCGCCGAAGACGCCGCGACGCTCGACGAGGCGAGCGTGCGGCGGAGATGGCCCGAGTTCCGCCGGCTCCAACCACTCGCCGACGGCCTGTTCCTGGTCGAGGGGGTCGGCGAACCGGCCAAACCACAGGTCGAGAACCCCAAGGGGGGGGCCGAACCAGTCGATCTCGTCTCCCTGGGCCAGCACGCGGTCGAATCGGCCCGCCGACAGGGGGACTCGCAAGCGGAGTCCCTGGCGCTGACCGATCTGGGAATGATCGCGATGAACGCCGGCGACGCCGCCTCGGCCGTCACCCACTTGCAGCAGGCGCTGGTCCTTTGCCGCGCCCTGGGAGACCGCGACCGCGAGACCGACGTGCTCTGCAATCTCGGTTACGCCCTGCTCGGCGTCGGCGACGGGCAGGCCGCGTTCGAAACCCTGCAATCCGCGCTCGGCATGGCGCGTGAGAGGCGCGACGTCTATACCGAGAAGCTTGTTCTCGAGCGCTTGAGCCTGGTCCTCATCAAACATGGCGAGCCGGCCGAGACCATGCCGCTGACGGACCGGGCGCTTGAGATGGCCCGAGCCGTCGGCGACCGCCACCAGCAGCCCCGACTCCTCTGGATCCAGGCGATCGCCCTGGCCGAACTCAACCGCCTCGATCAGGCGATCGCCCAGGCGGAAGCCTCCATCGCCATTCTCCGCGCCGAGGGGAAGCCGGAAGCGGCCTGGTACGAGGCCCAACTCCAACGCTTTCGATCCGACCCCTCCTCCCTCGGCGCGACCGCCGCGCTGGACGGGCCGATCCACGGCGGCGCCGCCGCGACCTCGGCCGCCGCGCCCGGGACGGCGGGCCAGCCGAAGGGGGGCCCCGGCCTCCTCAAAATGGCCTTCACGGCCACCAAGGCGATGGCGAACTTCATCGGCTCGGGGATGAAGCCCGCATCGGCCGACGTCCAGAAGGCGCGGCTCGCCGTCTGCCGGACCTGTGAACACCACACCGGCCTCCGCTGCCGAATCTGCGGCTGCTTCACGTCCGTGAAGGTCAAGATGACCCACGAACAGTGCCCGATCGGGAAATGGCCTTCCTGACCTCCAGGAACGCTCGATCTGAATCCACGCTCAATCTGCGCGCCATCCTCCGCCGCGGGCGCCTCCCTCCAACCAGTCCCTCCTGCTGCCGCGCCCGCCTCCAGGGCGGCCTTCCCCGGACCTCCGTCCCACCCCCACACCCCAATTCAGGCGGCCAAAACCCAATGCCTCATGACCGTCAGGCATGCACGCGCGACTCGCTCTAAAACATCATTAAATCACATCGCGTTCGGATTCGCCTATTCATCGTGTTCGGATGCTTGCGACAACTTTCGAGCACGAGAGACGCCGCACGTATTGATCTTTATTTAGAAACTTCGGTCTAATGTCTCTTGCGTGCTCCGAGAACGGACCATCCCCGCCCTACGTTCGGAAAACTCGAATCAGACTCTCGACGAATGAATTCGTGGGGTCGAAGCGCGA
>CALCIC010001025.1 GCA_937907405.1 uncultured Isosphaeraceae bacterium
CCGTTTCATGATGCTGTACCCGATCGCCGGGATCGATCCGAACTTCCCCGCACTCCAAGATCAGGCTCCGGGGCAGGACCCGCCGCCGGTTCACACCGAGCCTCCGCCGAACGTGCCCGAGCCGACCACCCTGGTCGTGTTGGCGGTCGCCGGCCTGGGATGCGTTGCGCGTCGGCGCTGGTCTTCGGCGTCGCGGGGCTGACGGGACCGCCACGCCGCTGGTCATCGGCGACACGCTCAAACCCACGATCAAGGATAGGTGCAATGCAGCTTCGCTGGGGCATACTCGGGTGCGCTCGGATCAGTCGCGGGGGCTTGATTCCGGGGATTCAAGGGTCGAAGACGGGAACGCTGGCGGCGATCGGGAGTCGCGACCTTGAGCGGGCGCGGGCCTGGGCCGGCGAGTTCTCGATCCCGAAGGCGTACGGCAGTTACGACGAGATCCTCGCCGACGCGGAGATCGATGCAGTCTACGTCCCTCTCCCCAACGAGTTGCACAAGCGATGGGTGGAAGCGGCGGCCGACGCCGGCAAGCACATTCTTTGCGAAAAGCCGCTGGCTCTCGACGCCGCTGAGGCGCGCGCCATGGCCGCGTACTGCCGGTCGAGGGGCGTGCTCTTGATGGAAGCCTTCATGTGGCGTCACCAGCCGCGGACATTGGACCTGAAGGCGAAGGTGGCCGATGGCCTGATCGGTGATCTGCGGCTCATCCGCGCTTCGTTCTCGTTCCCGATCGACCTTGGCGACTGGCGGCTCGACCCGGCGCGGGGTGGCGGCGCGCTCTGGGACGTCGGCTGTTACGGCGTCAACACGGCCCGGCTGTTCGCGGGGAGCGAGCCGGAGGAGATCCGTGCGACGGATCGATTCCACGTCAAGAACGTCGCTCTGAGCCTGGCCGCCGTGCTCGAATTCCTCGGCGGCGTCCTCGCGGCCGTCGATTCCAGCTTCGAGCAGCCGTATCGTTGCGCATACGAGCTGGTCGGCTCGAAGGGGGTGATCGAGGTCCCCAACGCCTATCAGCCGCCGACCTCCGGCGCGCCTCTGGCGCGGCTTCAGATGATGGTTTCGGGAAGTGATGGAGAGGCCGGGGCTGATCCGGTCGAGTCGCTGGAATTCCCGGCCGTCAACCAGTACGCCGAGATGGTCGACTCGTTCGGCCGCTCAGTCGGCGCGGGCGCGCTGGAGTTCCCCGCCGAGGACGGCGTCGCTCAGATGGAGGTGCTCGAAGCGATTCGAGCCGCCGCCGCTTCCTGAGGCGCTCTCGGTCCACTCAGCGGAACATCTGGCCGCGCCCCTGGGCCTCAAAGGCGTCGCGGATGTGCTGGATTTCAGGATCGGCGTCGTCGTCGGGCCAGAGCACGGCGACGACGTCGAACCGCGACCGCTGTTCGAGCAGTCCGTACCGCTTCAAGTAGTGGAGCGCCGCGAGCGTAAGCCGGCGTTGCTTTTCGAGCGTGACGGCCTCGGCCGGCTGTCCCCGGCGGCGGGCCTTGACCTCCACGAAGACGACCGTGTCGCCGTCGCGCGCGATCAGATCGATCTCGCCGTTCGCGATCCGGTAGCCGCGTTTGAGGACGCGCATTTTCTGGGCCCGCAAGTGGCGGGCCGCGG
>CALCIC010001026.1 GCA_937907405.1 uncultured Isosphaeraceae bacterium
ATCGTCCGCCATCCCCGCCGCCGCAAGGCCAGCAGCCCCTCGGCGCCGTCGCGGCCCATGCCGGTCAAGAGCACCGCCGCGCCGGCGCCCGGCCAGCACCGCGCCGCGCTCATGAAGAAGACGTCGACCGAAGGCCGGTACGAGACCTCGATCGGCTCCCTGGAATAGACCAGCCGGCAGCCCTCGTTCAACAGCAGGTGATCGCCGGTCGCCGCCAGCAAGAACCGGCCCGGCGCGATCCGCGTCCCGTCGGCGATCAATTCGACGGGCTTGCCGGTGTTCTCGGCGAGCCAGCCCCCAAGCCCCGGCGCGAAGTCGGCGTCGACGTGCTGGACGACGATCGTGCAAACGCTCCACGAGGAGGGCAGGCCCGCGAGGATCTCAGCCACCGCGAACGGCCCCCCCGTCGACGCGCCGATCACCAGCAGAGGCTCGCGAGCCGGCGCCGAGGTCCAGGGGGACGCGACGGCCGGCGGCGGCGCCTGGTACTTGCCGGTCAGCTTGCCGATGATCTCGATCTTGCGGAGCAGCGGGCCGCCGCCGGCCATGTCGCCGGTCGTCCCGATCACCGGCGTGTCGACCGCGTCGAGCGCCCCGAAGCCCATCGCCTGGTACACCTTGTCGATCTGGCCGCTGACCGTGGCCGTCACGATCAGGATCGGGCAGGGGGCGTCGATCATGATCCGACGGGTCGACTCGACGCCGTCCATCCTCGGCATGAACAGGTCCATCAAGACGAGGTCGGGCCGATCGGCGCGGACCTTGGCGACCCCGTCGGCGCCGTCGACCGCCGTCCAGGCCACCTCCAGCCCCGGCTCCGACGCCACGACCCGCCGCAACGCCTCGCGGGCCATCGCCGAATCGTTGACGATTCCGATCCTCATCCGGTGACCTCGGAAGACGGGAAGACGTGATCTCGATCCGGGGGCACCAGCATCTTATCGCACGAGCATCGGCTTGCCTACCATAACCGGCACGGTCGGTCGAGCGGGGGCGGCCGGCCACACGGCCATGGGCCACGCACATCAGATAGGCGGGTTGGATAATCTGGCAGGGTGCCGGCCACAAAATAGGCGGCCTGGGAATTTTGGGAATTCAATCAACCAGAAGCATGCTTGGATACAATTTCCTAGATATTCCAGTCTACCCATCTGAGGTGCGTGGCCATGTTCTCATGTTATGTGATTGGCCATGTTCTCATGTTCTGCTATGATCCGACTCAATCCGGGTCTTGAACGGCTACTCTGTCGGAGCATTTGAACCAACTGTTGCAACTGCTGAATCGAGACCGTACAGTCTCAACATACGAGAATTGCCGCCGGGACGAACATCGCAGGGTACCGCCGAGGTCATCGTGGCCAAGCGTCAAAGAGGCATACAGGAAACGATGGCGATTTGGCGGGAAGAAAACCCGCTCCGTCGGTGGCGCGCAAAGCAGCCGCCGGAGGGATGGAAATGTTCCGTCCTGGCCAGGCAGCTTGGTGTTTCGCACACCGCTGTGGGTCTGTGGGAGGCGGGTAGACGATTGCCTTTGATCGACGCGATCGTGAAGATCGAAGAGCTGACTGGCATATCCGCCAAGGAATGGATGGAGTGGTACAAACAGAAGCCGTCGGAGGATCGGTCGTGAACCTCCAGCCGCTCCTCGATGCGATCAACGACCGCAATATCGTCTCGGGCCTGACGCACGACATCTATCGCTACCCGGCCCGGTTCTCGCCGCTCTTCGCGAGGGCCGCGATCGAACTGTTCACCGAACCCGGCGACACGATCCTCGACCCATACATGGGCGGATCCACCAGCCTTGTCGAGGCCCTGGCGCTCGGTCGGCACGCCGTCGGGACCGATATCAATCAGCTCGCCGTTTTCCTCGCCCACGCGAAGACGCTCCTTCTGTCCGACGACAACATCGAGCTGCTCCGGATCTGGGCGGAGCTGACGATTCCCGAGCTCTCGCCCCGCAAGCCCGTCGTCCGGCACACTTACTACAAGGAACTCGGCTATCAGACGAACATGCCGTGGCGGTTCCGCAAGATCGCCGAGCAGGCGATAAACAACGCCTTGGACTTGCTCGAAGGCGACGTGCTGATAGCGGCCAGATGCATCATCCTGAAGACGGTTCAATGGGCGGTCGATTGCAAGAAGGCCCTCCCGACTGCCACCGAATTCCGGGCCAAGCTCGCCGATGATGCTCGGATCGTCGCGGACGGTCTCCAATCCCTACGCCGTCAGGTCGATTCCATCCGAGGTCGACGGACCACGATCGAGGCCCACCACTGTGCGACGGATGAGATCGGTTGCCTGAAATCGAGCCTCCTTCAACGCCGCCCTCCGAAGCTGGTCGTCACATCTCCTCCTTATCCCGGCGTCCATGTCCTCTATCACCGCTGGCAGGTTCTCGGTCGGCGGGAGACCGCGGCCCCCTACTGGATAACCGAGTCGAACGACGGCCAAGGGGCCTCGTTCTATACCTTCTGCGATCGACGCCGGCAGGACCACGACGAGAAATACTTCGCACGATTGCTCGTCTGCTACACGGCCATCCGGAGCGTCGTCCCTGACGACTGTGTCGTCGCCCAGCTCGTCGGCTTCGCCCGTCCCGAGGAGCAGCTACCGCTCTATCTCGACGTGATGCGTCGGGCCGGATTCGCCCGACTTGAATTCAAGGGGGCCGGCCGCCCCGCTCAGGAGGAGTACTGGCGAGCCGTCCCCAACCGGAAGTGGTACAACCAGGTCCGAGAAGAGGTCCGTCAGTCGAAGGAGGTTCTTCTCCTTCACCGTGCCAGGTGAGGTCGGCCGGCCGCTTTTGAACCTCATGTCGCCTCCCCGGATCCGACGATGGTCGGCACCTGATCGTCGTCGAGATCTCCGAGCGAGTCGATCATCGGCAGCAGGACGGGAGCCACGGCCTGGGTGAACTGGGCGACCTTCTGCTCGATGTTCGTCTCGGCATCCTCGTCTTCCGACTCGTCATCGCCCTCCTCATCGGCCGCCTTGCTGGTTCTCGCCTTGGTCTTCTCCACCTCGTCCTGCTGGACTAAGGCGAGACCCAAGAGGACCATGCCGTAGGTGAACCGTGCGTTGATCAACCTCGGGTCGCGAGTCGCGGGCTTGATCTCCGTCTTGAGGTAGAGATTGTCCATGTTGATGTAGAAGTCGTAGATCGGCCTCGCATCGCCGTTCGCGCCGCTGTCGTCGGTCAATCCGGCGTTCTTGATCCGCAAGGCGGTGTTCTTGTCGAAATGGGGCGATTGCTCGTCCCATTCCGCCTCGTGCACCTCGATGATGTTGGGGAGGGCGATCCCGGCGGCGATTTCCCGATCGTCTCCGTTCTGGTTCGACGGCGGCTTTCGGCGCGGCGCGGGCTGCCCACTGGGCTGGGCGGCCGGTAGGACTTTTACGGAGAAGCGGTTCTCGTAGGCGTCGAGCCGCGAACCATCCGTGACGAGAGCCAGGAAAGAGATCGAGTCCCCGACCTGGCAGTTGAGCGGGAGTTGGACGCTGAGGGTGCCGATCCCGTTCTGCAGGTTGGGGCCGACGTAGTCGCTCACCGTGATCTTGTGCTCGCCTTTGACGATGAACAAAGAGAACTGGCCGGTCTCGGTGGCGCGGCCAAAATAGTCGTTCTCGGCGTCGGTCTCGAACGTGATGCGGGAGCGCAGGTTGATCGGCGTCTCGCGGACGATCTCGGTCCCGTAATCCTTCCCCTTGAACTTGAAGAAGGTCGGGAACCGCTTGCCATCGAACGGCTTTCCGTCTTCCTCCTCCTCGCGGGCCTTGACGGTCTTGAACGGGTTCGAGGCGCGAAGGCCCTTGAGGAAGAGGTTGGCGAGCGTTGGCGACTTCTTCAGCAGCGACTCGAGGATGTCTTCGAGCGGCTTCGAGTCGGCGAGCTTCGCCTCGGTCTGCTCGCGGCGACGGCGTTCCTTGAGATCGCGCAGCCCCTGGTGGTGCTTGAGCATCTCCTCCAGGGACCGCTCGATCTCGGCCTTGAGGTCGCCGTTCCGGAGGCGATCCCGGCTGTTCATGAAGAGCACTTCACGGGCGCGGCCGGTGAATCGGCTGCAATCCACCATCACAAGGATCGAGTCGGCGAGGTAACTGAGCCCGACGGCTTTGCGGGTGAAGAAGTCCGGGGTCATGTGGCCGTGGGTCTGGCCGTTCTGGGTGAAGATGATCCCCTCGTGCCTGCGATACGTCTCGGCCTTGCCCTTCTTGAAGGCGTAGATGGTCGCCCGCATCTCCTCACCGAGAGCGCTGATCGGGCAGGACGAGGGGAAACCCTCCTCCAGGTTGTTTCCGCGGTCGTCCTCAAGCCGAACGCCGAGGCCCGTGAGGTTATTCTCGAAGCTGCCTTCGTGCCCGCTGTATGCCCGGCACTCGTAGAGCCGCACGGGGAGCGCGACGTCGGGCAGCAATAGGTCCAGCCTGCTCAGCAGCCCATCCCCCATCAGGATGTTCGACTTGAAGCCGGTCGCCGCGTATTGGTAGAGCTTGATGAGCGTGCCCCACTCCGAATCCCGGGCGTAAGGGTCGCGGCCCTGGGGGAAGATCGGCATGGAATCGGCCGAGAACCTGAGCACCCCGCCGTGCGTCGGATCCGTGTCGGCGCCAACCGGAGCGAGGTAAGTGTAGACCGAGTTGCGGACCGGACCGGATCCCGCGTTCTCGCGGCGGACGACGGTGAACCCCCACTGGGCGTCAGACGAATGGGCGGGCTTGCCTCCCACGATCTTCGGGTTCCGCCGGGTGACGATGAGCTGCATGCCGTTCGGCCCGCAGAACTCGAAGACGCCCGTGCCGCCCATGTTGAACTTGCCCTGCACGAAGGGGATTCGGAGCTTGTTCGACTTGGTCAACGAAAGGAACGTGTCGGGCATCTTCTCCGGGGTCTGGCCCTCGCCGAGGTCGGAGATTGTGAAGCAGGGGTTCCCGGCCCCCGGTTTGGCACCGGTCGCGGACAGGGTGAGCCAGCGAGCCGTCTCGGTACGCTTCTTGTCCGGCCAATCCTTGACTTGCCCCGCATGGGGGCTATTGGTGCGGTGGTTCTCATCGAAGAACATGGTGACCGCGTCGCGAATGCTCTGCGGTGCCTCGCTTCCTTCAGGGTCGATGCCGCGAGCCAGGCACTCGTTGGTCAACCGGGCATCGACGGCGTTCACCACCTTCTCGACCAGCGCCGCATCAGGGCGGCCCTGCTGATTGCCAATGGTGTTGTAGTTGTTCTCGTAATCGCCGTAGAACCGCCAGAGATCCTTATTGTCCCAGAGATCGGCCTCCTTCAGCAGGCCGACCACCTCTTCCTCGCCGTCCGCCTTCATGAGCGCGAGACACAGTGCCTTCGTTTGCTCGTCGTTCACAGTTCTTCCTCGGCGTGTAGGGATAGGTCGTTCGACGACCCATGAGTCGGGAAGGTCGATCCGTGACCGGGGAGTAGATACTTAACGTATTGGGGGATTTGTCCTTGAGCAGTTTACTTGGTGACAGCGATGCATCGCGCCAGAAAACTCCGGCCTTCTTCGGTGGCGATGTACGAGACCCTGACGCCCTCGCGTTGCCGCTCGACGAGGCCGAGGTCGGCCATGCGTGAGACGGCCCCGGATCTCTGGGACGAGAGGAACGACTGACTGAGCTTCTTGGCGCGATCCTCGGAGACGTACGCCTTGAGAGCCGCGTCGATCTTCTCCGGCGTGTTATTGCCAGCCTGTACGGCCTCCAGGACCGCCCTGTAGGCGAAAGATTCAACGGGGACTGATGCGACGATATGGCCGAGGAGCAGCGTGCGTTCCTCCGGCGAGAACTTCTCGATGGCCCCATCGGCCGAGTCGATTACCGGATTGGCGAGCCTGGCGAACTCCCAGGCGATATTCGTCGGGACGATGAACCTTTCTTTCTTGTGGGTCACGACGTTGATCAACTTTAGGTCGACCATCAGGCCCGAGAGCTCGCCTCGTCCGTTCTGGTAGACGACGAACTGATTGGCGTAGCGGGTCCGCCCCTTGTCCGCGTCCTCGGCGGTGTTGGGGAAGGCGGTCGAGAGTGCGTCGTCTCGCGCCGATTTCCTCTTCTCGTCCAGGGCGGCCAGGTAGTCGCCGAAGATCGCCGCCTCGAACGCGAGCCGTTCGGCGGTCGGGGCGATCGGGAGGCCCTTCGAGGCCTCAACGAAGAGCTTGATGAGCGCCCGAGAGTTGACCTTCAGCGGCAGGAGGCGATTGTGCTGGCCCAGAACCCAGCGGTCCAAGGGCACCGTCTGCCCCGGTGCCCACATATCAGTCGGAAGAGCGGCCAGTCCTCTCGGGGGTTTTGAAGGGAATTCATCCCGCGTGAAAAGCACGGGCACGGCTACCGGTCCCTTGGGGGGTATCCTGAAGTCGAGGAGCTCCATGATTCCATTGCTCGAATCTTTGGCGACAACTCGCGCCTTGCGAGGTGGAGCGGGCTTTTTGACGGCCTTGGGCTCCTCGACCGACTTCATCGGTGCGAGCGCGTCGCTGACGGGCTCGAGTAACGGGGGGTGCGGAGACGAAGATAGGGCGTTGATCACGATCGGCCCCTTTGCCCCAATCTCTTGTTCCATGAGGATTTGGTTTCGAACCGAAGCGGCGATGGCCTCCCCGTAGTCGCGGTAGGCATCGGAAGCGACCATTCGATCCAACTCGTCTTTCGTCTCCGCTGTGCAGTTGAAGCAGATGATCATCGCGTCTACCCTCCCACAGCAGATTTCACTGCTACAGTATAGCACAGCGAACAGCTCGATAATCAACAGTAGAACTTCATTTGCGGTTACAGTAAATTTCGATCGTACCGTAAGTCGAAATCTCACTAAGAGTTCCATGCGAATCAAATTTGGTAACCAATCAGGAAAACAGGGACACAGCGCCCTGATTTGTGTGGCCTGCTCCCCGTTCTTCCGTCCGTCGCCCGCTACTCCCGCGCCGCGCCGATCAGGTCGACGACGGTGGCGAGGAAGGTCTGGTCGTGGAAGCTGCTCTTGGTCAGGTAGAAGTTGGCGCCGGCGTCGAGGCCGCGGATGCGGTCCTCCTCGCGGTCCTTGTACGAGACGACCACGACGGGGATCGACCGCAGCAGCGGGTCCTTCTTGATGTGCGCGACCAGCTCGATGCCGTCCATGCGGGGCATGTCGATGTCGCTGACGACCAGATCGTAGCGGCCGCTCCGCACGGTGTTCCAGCCGTCGACGCCGTCCACGGCCACGTCGACGTGGTATCCCTGGTTCTCCAGCAACTGCCGTTCCAGCTCCCGGACGGTGATCGAGTCGTCGACGACGAGGATCCGCTTGGTCGCGCGGCTGGTCGCGGCGGCCGAACCGGCTTCGGCCTCGGCGCCCAGCCGGCGGACCCGACGGCCGCTCACCAGGTTGTCGATCGATCGGATCAGGTCTTCCACGTCAATGATCAGGACCGGCCAGCCGTTCTCCAGGACCGACGAGCTGTTGAGGTTGGGGACCTTGCCCAGCCTTGGGTCCAGCGGCGCGACGCGCAGGTCGTGCTCGCCGAGGAACCGGTCGACCACGACGCCGAACCGGTGGCTGCGATCGCTGGCGACGACGACCGGTCGACGACCGGTCTCGCGGGCCGTCGGCGGCAGCTCGAGAATCTGAGTCGCCTCGACCAGCCCCAGCGGCTGGCCGTCGAGCATCATGTGGGGCTTGCCCTCGATGTCGCGCACCTGGTCCTGCTCGATCATCACGATCCGGTCGATCCGGTTCAGCGGGAAGGCGAACGGCTCGCCGGCGATCTCGACCAGCAGGGCGCGGATGACCGACACGGTGAGCGGAAGCTGGAGGACGAACCGCGTCCCCCGGCCCAATCGGCTGGAGACCCGGACCGACCCCCGGACCGCGTGCACCATGCTTTGCACCACGTCCAGGCCGACCCCTCGCCCGGAGACCAGGGAGACCTTCTCCTTGGTCGAGAAGCCGGGCAGGAACAGGAAGTCGAGGAGTTCCGCCTCGTTCAGCCGGGCGGCCATCGCCTCGGTGGTCAGGCCCTTCTCGACCACCTTCTTGCGAAGCTGCTCGACGTCGACCCCTCGGCCGTCGTCCTGGAGCACGATCTGGAGCATCCCCGCGCGGTGTCGGGCTTCGAGCTGGATCAGACCGACCGGGTTCTTGCCCCGGGCGCGGCGGTCGTCCGGGCTCTCCAGGCCGTGGTCCAGGGAATTGCGGATCAGGTGGTTGAGCGGGGCGTCGAGGCCGTCGAGGATGTCGCGGTCGACCCCCGTGGTCTCGCCGACGACCTCGAACTTCGCCTGCTTGCCCAGCTCCTTGGCGACGTCGCGGACCAGCCTGGGGAAGCCGCGAATCCCGTCGGCCAGGGGCCGCATGCGACTGGCCAGGACCTCGTGGTGCAGACGGCTGGACAGGTCCTCGCCGCCCCTCGCGAACTCCTCGATCGTCTCCAGCGTCTCGCTTAGGCCCTGCTGGCAACGCGCCGCTTCGCTCCGGGCGCCGGCCAGCATCTCGCGCTCGACCGCGTTGACGCCGGCGGCCGATTCGGCGAGGCGGTCCTCGAGTTGCTGGAGCGTCTCCAGGAGGCCCGTCTGCCGCCTCTTAAGCAGCAGCAGCGAATCCAGGAACG
>CALCIC010001027.1 GCA_937907405.1 uncultured Isosphaeraceae bacterium
CGAACAAAACCTTCGGATTCCACACCTCCGACGACGTCGTCCAAACCGCTTACCTGCTGGCCCTCGAAGCCGTCCAGCCGGGCTCAAAATACGACCCGGCCCGCGGCCCCCTCCGACATTTCTTGGCGACGCACGTCCGGCGAAGATTGGCCAACCTTAGCCGATCCGAACAATACAGGCCGGACCGACCGTGCACCTGCTGCGACCCCTACGACCCTCCGTCTGAACCTTGCCGACCTTTTCGGGTCTGGTCGCGATTAAACCGCTCTAGGGCTTCTTTGGCCTCCTCGCACGCGGGCGCCGAACGCGTGGCCCCGCCGTGCGACCCCGCGGACTACGTCCTGGCGAGCGAATTAGACGAGGAGATCCGCGAACGCCTAGCCCCGGAAATGTTGGGCGACTACGAGGCGCTCATAGAGGGCGGCACGCTGTCCCGGACCCGGAAAAAGCGGCTTGCCGAGGCGATTTTTTACGCTCTCGAAGGCTCTGACTGGACCATTCCGGAGCCCGAGGGGCTTGTCGAATTCGAGGGGCGCCGTCGCACCCTGGCGGCGTGGACGCGGATTTTGGGCGAACGGTGGGGCGTTGAGAGGTTGCAAACATCTTTGGATCAGATCGACTTATCGGATGTGAAGCCAAAGGTCAAACCCGGGACCGTCGCCGCCCGGGCCGACGAAGCGGGTCTGCCGCTGCGGGTAGTGACGTCCCGAATGGCCGCCGGGATGACCCTCGAGGAAGCTCTGGAGTCGCCACATGCAAAGGCCGCCCTCCCTGTTCCAAATACGGAAGCCCCGTCCAAACGACTTTGAGTCCGTTGAAGACATGTCCAAAGATAACGAGCTATGCATACTTATTGATACTCGCGAGCAGATGCCATTCGACTTTACTCCTTGCAAGGGCTTGACTTGCAAGCAGGCCACGCTTCCCACTGGAGACTACAGCCTACGCGGACTCACATCGACCATCACGATCGAGCGAAAGGGCAGCCCGGCCGAACTCGCCGGCAACCTCTTCCGAGGACGGGCCCGATTCGAGCGTGAACTCATGAGAATGAAATCATTCGCCGAGCCACACGTCGTTTTGGCGTTCTCATTTGATGATCTCTGTAAGTACCCCGACGACGAGAAATCCGGCATACCCTGGGGTCTCCGCGGGAAGATTAAGGCGAGGGGGCCCGCGGTCTTCAAGCGATTACTCGAGGTCCAGTCCGCCCACCCCTGGGTCCGTTGGTGGTTCGCGGGCTGCCACAAACAAGGACGGAACATCACGCTCGCATTGCTCAAATCGGCGGCTCGTAAATACCCGGATGAGGTCGAATCCGCGGGGTAAATCCTTCCAGACGTGAAAACATTTGGAGCTAGTTTGATGACCTACACTTACGCCGACCTTGCAAAAAGCAGAGTGGCCGTCGGCCGAGCGATAGGCGGGCCGACCCTAACCTTGGCTGCCGGCGACGGAGCCAATTTCGGAGCCCCGTCCCCGTCGGCCCCCATGCGGGTCGTTGTTTACCGCGGATCGCCGCCGGTCTTTCAAACGCTCCTCAAAGTGGTAGGCGTCTCGGGCGACGTCTTGACGGTCGATGGCTCGCTCGGGCACGCCGACGCCGCTGTATTGGCGGGCGACCAGGTGGCGAACGTCCCCACCGCGGGGGACTTCGATGATTTGTGGGCGGCTATCGCCGACATCGAACTGACCCCCGGGCCGGAAGGTCCTCAGGGTGAGCCCGGAGTCGGGATTCAGGGACCGGACGGAACCCCCGGGAGCGTCTGGCGAGAGGGAAGCGGGGCGCCATCCAACAGCCTGGGAGTCGACGGAGACCTCTACCTCGACTCGGCGACCGGGGACGTCTACGCCAGATCAACCGGCGTTTATGCTGTTGTCGCCAACATTCGCGGTCCTCAGGGCGACACGGGCCCCGCAGGCGTCGGGTCGTTCGGCCTGTCGATGCCGTCCGGCTTTTCGGTCAGCAATTCACCGCTCACCGAAAGCGGCGTCATCGCCGTATCGACGACTCTCTCGGGCGTCCTCAAGGGGACCGGGTCGGGGTTCACCACCGCGACGGCGGGAACGGATTACGTCGTCCCCTCCGGAAGCATCACCGGCACGGCGGCCGGTCTTTCCTCCACGCTGCCCGTCGCCAGC
>CALCIC010001028.1 GCA_937907405.1 uncultured Isosphaeraceae bacterium
CCATCAACCGCCTCTGCTGGACGAGGTTTCCCACCCACTTTCGAGACGCTCGCCCTCGTCCCGGGGAGATTGGCTTCGTCCGCTCACTTTTTGGGAGTGGTCCAGACGGCCCCGGGGGCCTGGCCGATCCGCGGTCGCCATCAACCGGATTGTCAAAGAGCCGTCGAGCAGAGCCGTTCATCTAGATTGTGGATCACGCCGACGGCTTTCGTGGCAACTAAACTCGTCCCCTTCGCAATTTCTCGAAGGATCCCGCCGCCTGCTGGCGATCGACCGCGCGGGGGAGGATGATCGATTTTCAATCGTGCTCTCCGCGACTTCGAAGTTCATCCACAGGAATCCGTCCGTGAAGCGATTCAAGATGTCCGCGTTCGCGTCCGCGTCTCGTCTTTTAATCCGGATCGGCGCCGTCTGGCTGATCGGCCTCGGCTCCGTGATGGTCGCCGATTCGGCCGCGGCCGCGGACGCGCCCACTCCGAAGGGGGAGGTTCAGCACCACGTCTTCGACCAGAGCAAGGTCTTCCCGGGCACGACGCGCGACTACTGGATTTACATCCCCAAGCAGTACGACCCGGCGAAACCCGCTTGCCTTTACGTTAACCAGGACGGAATCCAGAACAAGGCGCCCGAGGTGTTCGACGATCTAATCAGCAAAGGCGAGATGCCTATCGTGATCGGCGTGTTCATTACGCCCGGCAAGGTCAAGGCGCGGTCCGACGAGGCCCTCGACCGCTTCAACCGGAGCTATGAGTACGACGGCCTTGGCGCCGCCTACCTCCGGTTTTTGAACCAGGAGATCCTGCCCGAGGTCGAAAGGAAGACCGCCGCCGACGGCCGCGCATTGCGGATCTCGACCAAGGGGGACGACCGCGCGATCGGGGGGTCGAGCAGCGGCGCGGTCTGCGCGTTCACGGCGGCCTGGGAAGGGACCGTGGCCCGCGAACTTCCCGGATCGTTCCATCGCGTCTTCAGCACCATCGGCACTTACGTCGGTCTGCGCGGGGGGAACGTCTACCCGACCTTGATTCGCAAGTACGAGCCCAAGCCGCTGCGGGTCTTCCTCCAGGACGGCAGTTCCGACCTGAACATCTACGGCGGCGACTGGTGGATGGCCAACCAGGAGATGGAGCGGGCGCTCACGTTCGCCGGCTACGAGGTCCAGCACGACTGGGGGGACGGCGGCCACAACGGCCAGCACGCCGGCCGGATCTTCCCCGACGCCATGCGATGGCTCTGGAAAGACTGGCCCAACGCAATCAAGGCGGGGCAGGGCTCGGCGCAACTCCAGGAGATCGTCGTCCCCGGCGAGGGCTGGGCCGAGGCGGCCGACAAGCCGGCGGGCCTCGGCCAGCCTCGCAAGGACGCCGTCGCGAACCACAAGGGAGTCAGGCTCTCGGTGGATTTGAAGAACCTCGGCGGCCTGACCCTGTCTCCCGACCAGTCGCTCGTCTACGCGGCCGACGCCGGCAGCCGATGGGTCTACAGCTATCAAGTCCAACCCGACGGCGCGCTCAAGCACGGGCAGAAGTACTACCATCTGCACGTCCCCGACGATGCCGACGACGCCGGGGCCGGCGGCCTCTGCGTCGACCGCGACGGCCGGCTGTACGTGGCCACCCGGATGGGGATTCAGGTCTGCGACCAGGCCGGGCGGGTGAACGTGATCATTCCGACTCCCCAGGGGGGAGCGACCGACGTCGTCTTCGGCGGCCCTGATCGCAGCGTGCTCTACGTGGAAAGCGGCGGCGGGAAGATCGGGAGAGCACACGTCTGAACTCCAGTCACCTTGTAATCTCGTATGCCGTC
>CALCIC010001029.1 GCA_937907405.1 uncultured Isosphaeraceae bacterium
GGGGGGGGGGGGGGGGCTCGGCTCGCTCGCGCGCCCGCCGCTCCTGATCGGCGAGAAGCGCCGGCGCCTGTTCGAGAAAGTCGATGTACCGGGATCGTCCGGCCGGTCGGACGAAGCCCATGGCCTGGGCCTTGACCTCGACGGCCTTCCCCAGCGCTTCGAGCGCCCGGGCGTCGGCCAGGGCCAGGGCGTCGTCCCCTCTCATATGGGCGCGGACGGCCCGGTCGAAGTGATGCCAGGCGAGGTCCGACGCGAGGCTCAGGTATGAAACCCCGTAGCTCTTCAGGTCGAGCCTCGGCTTCGGATCGTTCGACCTGGGAACGTCGAGGGGGCCGAACCTCTCCGCCCAGGCCGCCTCGGCGAGATCGGCCCGGCCCAGGCGGAGGAGCAGGCAGATCTTGACCGGGTCGAGCGAATCGACCGCGACCGAGGACGCCGCGTCGTTGCCCCGGCCGATCATCCTTCCTCTCGCCCGTTCGTCCCCTGGCTCGCCCTGGTCCAGTACGTCGGCGTCGAGGTCGGCCGGTTCGTCGGCCGCGATCAGCGGGTAGACCAGGCCGTTCCAGACGACCGCGTGCCGGGTCTTGCCGCCGTCGGCCGCCGGCAAGACCCAACCGCTGGCGGCGACCTCCGCCGGATCGCCCCCCCAGACGGTGCCGATCGCGATCCGGATCTTGCGGTATTCGCAGCCTCTCGGATCGGCGAGCCCCTGCTCGAACAGCGCGGCGGTCGCCGATACGAAAAACCGCGGCAGCTTCGTCTTCGGCGGCGACCAGGGCTCGGCCTGCCTCGGGGGCGTCGGCAACGCCGGCGGTTCGGCTCGAGACGAGATCGGCGACGCCGTCGAAGCGATCAGGAGAACGACGGCGAGCGGCGCGGCGGTTCGCATGGCGATGCTCCTCTTCCTCATCCAATCAGGGCCCTTCGATTCGATCCATCCCTCGGTCGTCGAGGTCATCGAGCCAGTCGTCCCCCATCCTGGGCTGGAACAGTTCGCGGAGGCGAAGCCTCGGCGGCGTTGCGAGGATCTCGGCCAGGGCGACCCGGGCGTCGGCCTTGCTGCGATGTCGGAAGTCGCCGGCGATCATGACGCCCGGCGGACGCTTCGGCGGCGTCGGGTCGTCGGGCAGGGCGTCGAGCAACGCCCGGGCGGCCCGGGCGTCGTACGTCCCCGCGGCCTTGAAGGTCGAGGGGCCATCTTGCCCCAGCCCCCAGTCGCCGCCGGCCAGGCCGGGGAGTCGCGCGGCCAACGGTGCGAAGACGACCTCGGCGGCCGCGCGGTCGTACCGCGAGGTCAACGCCGCCAGCTCGGCCAGATCGCGGTAGCGCCGGCCGGCGTAGGCCGCCATGGGGGGTTGCTCGCGGACCGGCAGCGGCGAACGTCGCGACAGGGCGAGCCACAGGCAGCTCGAAGCCCGGTCCGGATCGAGCCGAACCACGAGCGGCAGCAGTCGGCCCAGCAGGACGGCCGGCGACGGAGGGAAGGCCGGAGAGTAGTCGAGCTCGGCGATCTTCTCGACCGATTCGCGCAACAGCTCCCGAGCCGCCGAAGGGTCCGCGTCGGCCAGCGCCCGCGCCGAAAACGCCGGCAAGACCGCCGCGAGCGTCGGGTCGTTCGCCTCGGCCGCGAGGGCGCGGGCCGCCGGCAGGTCCTTCTCGGCCATCCGAACGCAGACGTCGCGCCGGGCGCTCGATCGCCTGTTCTCCTCAACCAGCCCGAGCAGCCGGCGCGCCTCGGCCGGGTTGGTCGCCGCGAGCCGCCTGGCGATCTCGACCCGAAGCCGGTCGTGCTCGTAGGGCTGCTGGGCCGGAACGTCGATGAGCTTCAGGGCGGCGGGCGGGTCGACGCGCGCCAGGGCCGTCGCCAGCGCGTTGCGAGCCCCGTGGAAGGCCCTGTCGTTGGCTCCTCCCACAACCTCCACGCGAACGCCGTTGCGGGGAACGACGGCGACCGGATCGTCGGGCTTCTCCGCGATCGCCAGGGCCTTGCGAGCCAGGGCCGCGCCGCGGTCGACGTCCCCCACGTCGAGCCGCCGGTCGGCGACCCCCGCCAGCATGCTCGCCGCCTGGCCGGGGACGTCGATCTTGCGCCCCTGGCTCTCGGCCCGATCGAGGAGTTCGCGACGGAACGACGGCCGGGCCGACGCCCCCAGGCGGTCGAACAGGCTCAACGACGCGTCCGCCGCCGTTTGAGGCGAGCCGATCGCGTCGAGGATTTCGAGGACCTTTCGCGGGTCTCCCTCGGATCGGCCGATCGCCAGGTTCGTGAGCACGCGCGGCTCGGCCGCGACGACCTGATTCTCGATCATCTCGACCACCCGATCGGGATCGAAGAGCGCCGTGGTCTCCGCGATCCAGTTCGAGGACATGAGCCGTTCTCCGGCGCGGGGCTCCACTCGGGCCTGGGCGATCAGGTCGCGGGTGATCGCCCGTTCTTCGTCACGGGAGACCGGCGAGGGCGCCGAGCCGAGCCGCAACGCCGGGGGCTCGTCGAGGCGGCGGACCACGAACTGGACCGACTGGGCTCCCGCTTCGATCCGCCGGCCGACGAACCGATACCCCTCCTTGGCGACGAAGAGAAACGCCGGCAGGTCGGGGACCTGCTTGACCCGGAACCGGCCGTCGGCGTCGGTCGTTCCATGCGTCTTCCGGGGACCGTCGCCCGACTGGAAGACCTCGGCGCCGACGACCGGCTTGCCGGCCGAGTCGACCACCCGGCCGACCGCCGCGCGCATGGCGATCGATTTGCCGAGCGTCAGGTCGGGGACCGCGCCCTCCTGATCGACGATCCATTGCGAGGTCGACGGCTCATAACCCGGCGCCTCGGCGGTGACGCGGTACTCGTGCTTTACGGGAAGCTCGGACGGCGTCCTGTACCGACCGTCGGGGCCGGTTCGGACCTCGCCCGATCCACTGAACGTGATCTTGCTCCCTGAGTGGGGAGGCTGGCCCGGCGGTTGGATCGCGACCTGGATTTGAGCGTCCGCCAACGGCCGGCCGTCAGGACCGAGCACTCGGCCCGACAGGGCCAGCGTCGGCCGGTTGTGGAGGCGGATCGTGATCGGCTCCCCCTCGCCGGGCCTGGGGACGACCACGGCGTCCGAGACGGCGACCCAACCCGACTTCGCCGCGACGCTGACCGGAACGTTGGGGGCGAGGCTCCCCAGAACGAACTCCCCCCGCGCGTCGGCCTCCGCGGAGACCGTCTGGCTCGCAATGGAACCGGTCCGCCTCACGGTCCAGACGCCGGAGACGGCGGCATGAGGGACCGGACCACCCTTCTCGTCGACGACCCGGCCCCGGACCAGCGCCGCCTTGTGCAGCGGCGGCGGATTGAATTCGTGCCGCTCCTCGCCGGCCTTGACCTCGAAGTCCACCCAGTTCTGGACGCCCAGCGGCAGGTAGTATTCTTTCGTGTCTCTCGCAAGCCAGGGGTAACTGAATCGGATTGCGCCGGGCTTGACGACGACCGAGAAGCGGCCCTGCGCGTCGGTTTCAATCTGAGGGACCGTTCCCGAGAAATGGAGCGGCAAGACGTGCACCTGGACTCCCGATATCGGGGCGCCGCCGCCCTCTTCCCGGACGACCCCCTCGACGCGGACTCCCCGGACCAGGGGGATCTCCACTTCCTCCGTCTCCCCCTCCCGGATCGCCGCAGCCGGTTGTTTCGGCGCAAGATAAAGCGAGCCCTCCGGCGGCGTGATCCGCCAACTGTAGATCCGTCCCTCGGCCATGAGACCGAAATCGATCCGGCCGTCGTCGCCGGTGGTCTCGCGACGCCAATGGGTGATGGGGCCTTGATACCCCTCCTCGGTCGGTCGCGACCACACGGTGATCTCCCAGCCCTTGACGGCCTTGGGGTCGTCGGCGGTCACGCGGAGCTTGAGCCGGCCGAGCGGGCGGAGCGTCGCGGAACCGTCGTCGGGGTCTCTCGGCAGGCACTGGACGAGCTGGCCGTCGTACGTCACGTCGATCGCGCCGACGTCCGCCGGCGCGACGCCGTCGAGCGTCGCCCGGCCGTCGGCGTCGGTCGTCGCGGTAAGCCGATCGAGCATCCCGTCCGGCGGTCGCGGGGCCTTGACCGTCAGTTGAGCCGGCCGGACGGTCGCACCCGGGGCGGGCTTGCCGTCGGGCTTGAAGATCCGGCAGGGAGTCGAGGCCGGCGCGCCGAGCACGAGGCGGACCGACTCCCCCGGGCCCGGCAGCTCGTGCTTGAATTCGAGGAAGGCGATGCGGGCGCCCGGCTTGTAGGCCCAGAGCGTCGGCGACCAGATCGCGCCTCGGCCCATGAGATCGGCTTCCCGTTCGAGTCGGAAAACGCCCTTCTCGTCGGTCTCGGCCGTCGCCAGGACGTCGGGCCCCTTGCGAGTCGCGATCGTATCGCCGAGCCAGACCGTCGCACCCGCGACCGGCTTGCCATCAGCGTCCTCGACCGTTCCCGACAGCGGGACCGTCATCCCGATCGCCAGCCAGGCCACGGAAACCAGCGTCACCATCGGCCGTCTCCTCGACGCTCCGAGTCATCGATCCGCGCGGGCCGTCCCTGATCCCTTCGCGCCTTGTCCGATCGTACCCCTCACGCCGGCCCGGAGGAAGGGAACGCCGGCCAATCGGCGGCGGCCGGCGGAATCGGCAATCCAACCTCCGCGTAATCGGCGTCGTCCGTCCGGACGGTCTGACCGTCGAATCCGAAATTCGGCCTCCGGGTTTGCCTGACCAGATTTTTCCAGGGAGGCCCCGCCCGTCGTATCCTTATGATGGAGCGTTGTCGCTCGACGGGTTCTTTGACAAGTCGTTCGAAACGGAAGCGTGGCTCTGAGGCGAGGGTGAAAAGCGCGCGAGCGAACCCAATTCGTCGGCGCGGGCGGGGCGACGGCGGCGGACCCAAAGGTCGAAATCCGCGCGAGCGAACCCAATTCGTCGGCGCGGGCGGGGCGACGGCGGCGGACCCACAGGTCGAAATCCGCGCGAGCGAACCCAATTCGGCAAGGCGATCGGAATCAGACCGGGGACCGTGTCTGCATGGGATTCGTGGGGATTCGGAGTGCCTGACCGGGCGCGAACGAAGCCAAAATCGGATGCGAGCGTTCGGCGCGGGATGCGGGCATTCGGCGCGCAAGTCTTGGCTTAAAAAGGATTTGCGATTCTTGAGATCGGCCATGGGTTCAAGAACAAGGGAGCAAACGAAGCCATTTCGCCGTCGACGTTCCGGGGGCGATTCTCGGGGTGAATCGGCGGGGTCGAGGTGGGCAGGGTCGTGGCGGACGGGGTGGTTTCGGCGCGAACGAAGCCAAAATCGGCGGGGGGTCAGAACTCCCAGACGCGGCGGCCCTTGAGGAACATGCTGACGTAGCCGTCCTCGCTGATCTTGAGGACGGGGCCGTGCTGCGAGGCGGCGAGGGCGGCGAGGGTGCGGGCGCCCTGGACGGATCGGCCGAGTTCGAGGGTCTCGGCGGAGATTCTCAGGATGGCGCCGAATGTAAGGAGGTTGCCGTCGGGGTCGGTCACGACGGCGCCGTCGAGGCTGGCGATCGACTCCAGGACCGTCGGTTCGAGCTGGAGCAGGTTCATGCCCCGGACGGCGTGGTGCAGGGCCCGTTTGGCCAGGCGCGGGGAGAGGTTCTCGGGGTCCTGGGGGTCGTCGACGGCGACTTCCTCGGACATCCGGTCGACGGGGGCGATGAGTTGGGGGATCGACTTCTCGGGATCTCGGACCACGACCAGCAGGGCGCCGACCCGGGCCGCGCTGAGGTTGAGCGCGGCCTGGAACAGGCGGCGGGCCAGGCCGCCGTCGCTGGAGAGCTTGACCGCCTCGCGCCAGATGCCGAACTTGGTGGGGATGTCCAGCAGGCGCCAGCGGCCGTCGCTGAAGCTGAACATCAGATCGCCCTCGGCGAAGACCTTGATGTCCTGCGCGGGGGTGAGGACGAGGCAGACGTGGCCCCCCGAGACGGTGGCCCGGGCGTGGCTCTGGTAAAGCCGGGGGCAGAGGTGGGCCGGCGGCTCCTCGGCCTGGGTCTGCTCGGCCCACTGGCCGATGTCGGCGATCCGCACGAGATCGCCGTCCTGGTTGACGACGAAGACGGTTCGGGTGCCGTCGCAAAGCCTGTGGAACCCCTTGATGGCGGTGAGCCGGGCGTTGAACTGGGGGGCGCCGACGAGGTTCTCACCCCCCGACAGGGTGGGGTCGTGGTCGGTCCCCAGCAGCAGGGCGCCGGTGGTCACCCGGCGGTTCTCGTAGGTCGAGAGCGCCGCCAGGCGGAGCGCCTCGAGGGCCGCTGGGACGCGGTAGGGGGTGTCGGGCGAGAGGAAGTCGGCGATGATCAGGTCTTCGGTGACGTAATGGAACCGTTCCACCCGCTCGTCGAGGTCCTGGTCGAAGAGGCCCCGGAATCGGAAGTCGACGGCGCGGACGATGACGTCGATCATCCGCCGCTCGGAGGGGAGCAGCGGCACCGGGCTGCCCGGCTGGAACGTCAGCCGCGAGCCCAGCCAGTCGATCTCGATCGCCAGGCGGTCGGCGTCGTCGGTCAGCTTGTACGACGGCACGGCCAGGAGCGCGTCCCAGTCGATGATGCTGCGGTCCCCCTCGACGTCGAGGACCGAGTCGGGGAAGAAGTGCTCGAGCGTCCGCCTCATGATCGTTTGGTACAGGCCCACGACCTTGGAGATCGGGCCGACGGGGCGGTCGGGTTGAGACTGCACGGTCGGCTCCCGCGTCGTCAGGGGCGCGTCGAATCGGATCGACTTCGTTGTCGCAAGGTTCATAGCCGGCGGTCCCTCGCGCTATCTTCGGGCTTGCTTCCCAGGCCGTTCCAGCCAGACCGGGCAGGTCGTCGAGCATACCAACCCTCGTCGATTTGGCGACCGGAAAAACCACTGAAATTGAATTTCTTCAATCCTAGGACGTTGAATGGACGATCGAGAAGGAATATCGTCCCCGCCGCCCGGTCGGGGCCGCCGTCCGCCTTGTGGCTTTCGAGGCGTCTTGCTAGGATCCGCCGCCCACTTCCTGGCCCGTCGCGGGAGGGCGCTCGCGGAAGGCGACGAGCTTCGACTCGCCGCGGACCACCCGGAAAACCGGCTTGCAGGGGGATTTGACCTGATGTCCACGCGTCGAAAATGGGTCCGTCTGGCGTTCTCGATCGGTCTGGCGGCGCTTGCGGCCCATCTCATCTGGCGGCACGGTCACGACTACGTTTTCCCCCACCAGTTCGCCGAGGTGGTTCCGGGCAAGATCTATCGCGGGGCCTGGCAGAAAGAATGGCCGATGCGGCAGATCGCCCGCGATCGCAAGATCAAGACGATCCTCGCCCTGGCTCACCCCTACGACAGCGCCATCGCCGTCAAGGAGCGCGCGCTCTCCAAGGAGCTGGGCATCAACTGGGTGCATGTGCCGATCATCGACCAGCGGTCGTCGGAGCAGCCCAAGACCATCTTCGAGCTGCTCGACGAGGCCGCCGCGGTCCTCAACGACCCCGCGAACTACCCGGTCTTCTTCCATTGCCACCACGGATTGAATCGGGTGTCGATGGTGCAGATCGCCTATCGGACCAAGTACTGCGGCTGGACGCTGAAGCAGGCGACCGACGAGGTGGCGTCGAGCTTCGGCCTGGTCACGGTCAACCACGGCCCCGACTACCGGACGATGACCAACTACTACGACAACTGGGTCCTGCCGTACCGGGATTCGAAGACCTCGGAAGCGACCGCAGTCGCCGCCGAGAAGGCCGACGAGCGGGCGGTTTCGAGCGATGCGGCGCCCCTGACGGCCGCCGGCGCCCCGGCTTCGACGCGCCACTGACCTGGGCCTTCGGCGAGGCGGGAGGGGCACGCGCCGGGTCTTCTCGAAAGCTTCCTTGATTCCCGGCCCCGCGGCTCTAAAATAAAAAAATGTGCGGGGAGCCTCGTGGGGAGGCTCCCTGAACGTCGTGGCTTCCCTGAGTTCGATGATCCTGAAAGACGGCCGGAAGGCTGATAAGGGAGTTCCCTCTATTGAACATCCGTCCCGCGCGCGTTGGTGACGTCCCCTCCATCTATGAGTTGATCCGCACGTTCGCCGACCGGAAAGTCATGATCCGGCGATCTTTAGGCGAGCTGTACGAGTCGATCCGCGAGTTTCAGGTCGCGATCGACGACGACGATCGGGTGGTGGGTTGTGCGGCCTTGCACGTGTTCTGGGAAGACCTCGCCGAGCTGAAATGCCTGGCGGTGGCCGAGGACGTTCAAAGGGCCGGGATCGGCCGAGGGCTGGTCGACGCCTGCTGGAGCCAGGCGCGCGAGCTGGAGATCAACTCGGTCTTCGCGCTGACCTACGCCGTCGAGTTCTTCGAGCGGTGCGGCTATCAGCAGATGGACAAGGCCGACCTGCCCCACAAGATCTGGAACGAGTGCGTGCGTTGCCCGCTCTTTCCCAACTGCACCGAAGTCGCGCTGATCCGGTCGCACGCCCCGTCGGCGAAGGCCGTGGACCCCGCGAGCAGTCTTGAGTTGATCCCGGTCTGACGCGTCTCAAGGCGGAGAGTGAGCCTTGAGTGGACCGGCGACGAGTTCGGCCGCCCCGAGCGATCCCCCGGCCGTCGCCGGGGCCTCGGGGCGATCTCGCGCGCGGCGGCTCGCGGCCGCGACCGGCGTCGGTCTCGCCACCCTCGCGCTGATGCTGGCGACCGAGCCAAGACTGGCGATCGTCTGGGACGAGGGCTACACCCTGGGGCGCGAGGCTCGGCTGCGGACGTGGTTCCGGGCCCTCGGCGACCCCCGGGCGTTCGCCGCGACCTGGACGCCCCCCGTCGAGGAACTGGTGCAGCAAGTCGGGGCGCCCGCGCCTCGGCCCGATCAGGTCGACGCGCGGGCGAAGCTCCTGTTCAATCCCCTCGTCCTGGCCTGGTTCTGGCCGTTCGCCCGCGAGGAGCCGCACGGCCACCCGCCGTTTTACGCCCTCCTCGGCCTGGTCGGCGACGTGCTGGCGCCGGGTTGGCCGACTTTGCCGCGCGCGCGGCTCGGTCCGATCTTGCTGTTCAGCCTGTGCGCGGGGGCCGTGTTCCATTTCGCCGCCCGGCGGTGGGGATGGTGGTCCGCCGCCGTCGCGGCCGGTGCGTGGGTCTTGCAACCCAACCTCTTCGGACATGGACATTACGCCGCCTACGACGGCGTCCTGAGCGCGCTCTGGGTGCTCGCGGTGTTCGCGTTCGCCGCCGCCGTCGACGACGATCCGGAGGCGGCAGGCCCAGGCTCTCGACGCCCTAACTTGCCGGCGGCGTTAACCTTCGGCGCGATCCTCGGCTGCGCCATGGCCACGAAGCTGACGGGCTGGTTCCTGCCGATTCCGTTCGTGGTCTGGGCCGGCCTCTATCGCAGCCGCCGTGCTTTTGAAACGCTCGGCGTGGGCCTGGTGGGGGGCTTCGGCGTGCTCATGCTGCTTTCGCCCCCCTGGTGGACCGAACCGGCTTCGGGCCTGGTCCGGTTCTTTCAGTCCAACCTTACGCGAGGGCGGACGATTCCGATCCCGGTCGAGTTCCTTGGGACGATCTATCAGACGCCCGTCGAGTCGCTGCCGTGGTACAACACGGTCGTCTGGACGGTCCTCGTCACGCCGGTCGGCTTCCTGGTCCTGGGCCTGGCGGGCGCCTATCGGGCGTCCTCCCGGATCAGGACGGAGCCGATCGGACTCCTGATCCTGGGGCACTGGCTGTTCCTGCTGGCGCTCCGAGGGATGCCGCACACGCCGGGCCACGACGGCGTCCGGCTGTTCCTCCCCGCGTTCGGCATGCTGGCCCTGCTGGCGGGCCTGGGGGTCGTGCAATTCGGGGTCTGGATCGGCAAGGCGTCGAGGTGGCTCGCATCGGCCAGCCTGGCGGAGGGGCTGTTGAGCGTCCTCGTCATGATGCCGACGCCGCTGGCCTACTTCAGCCCGATCGTCGGCGGGCTGCCGGGCGCGGTCCGGCTGGGGATGGAACCGACCTACTACTGGGACGGGCTCGATTCCGACGCCCTGGCCTGGCTTCGAGGCAATACGGGGCCCGGTCAAACGATCCAGTTCGCCACGTTCCCGACCTCGTGGCTGTACCTGCGCGAGACCGGGGCGCTGCCCCGCCTCTTGGCCCAACTCGATCGGGGGACCCCCGCCTGGTACGTCCTCCAGAACCGTCCGGGCGCCTGGGAGATCGGAAGAGCACACGTCTGAACTCCAGTCACCTTGTAATATCGTATGC
>CALCIC010001030.1 GCA_937907405.1 uncultured Isosphaeraceae bacterium
TCGATGAAGCGGCGCCCTCCTTGTTCTCGCCGCGTTTCCCTCGCCGACGCATTCGGAGAAGACGATGCGTAAGATTCCGCGCTGGTTGATCGCGACGGTCGTCGCCGGCTCGCCGTGGTCGTGGTCCACCCCCGCCCCCGTCTCGGCCGACGAGCCCACGAAGCCGTCGGCGTCGGCGTCGGAGTCGGACCCCGCGGTCCCGGCCCCCGGGCACTCGCTCCACGGAGAATCGTTCAACGACGGGCCGAGGCGGCGGGCCGTCCTGCTCCCCGGCATGGGGGACGTTCCGTTCAAGGCGACGACCAAAAGCCCGGAGGCCCAGGCGTTCATCAATCAGGGGGTCGGCCAGCTTCACTCGTTCTTCTACTTCGAGGCCGAGCGGTCGTTCCGCCAGGCCGCCATGCTCGACCCGGACTGCGCCATGGCTTACTGGGGCATGGCGATGGCCAACGTGAACAACGCCAAGCGCGCCCGGGGGTTCGTCAAGGAGGCCCGCAAGCGGGCCGCCAAGGTCGACCGCCGCGAGCAGCTCTACATCGAGGCGCTCGAAGCGTTCTACGCGCCGGGCGCCGCCGAGAAGACTCGTCGGCAGGGGATGGTGACCGGCCTGGAGAAGATCGTTCAGGACTTTCCCGACGACCGCGACGCCGTCGCCTGGCTGGCGATGGTCGCCTGGCAGAACGGCGACAAGGACGGCATCGGCAGCCGGCAGGCCGTCGACTTCCTGATCGACCGCGTCCTCGAAGCCGAGCCGATGCACCCCGGCGCCCACCACTACCGCATCCACCTTTGGGATCATGTCAACGCGACCCGGGCCCTGCGGTCGGCGGCTCTGTTCGCCAAGTCCGCGCCGGGGATCGCACACGCCTGGCACATGCCGGGCCACACCTACACGGACCTCAAGCGGTACGCCGACGCCGCCTACCAGCAGGAAGGCTCCGCCCGGGTCGACCACGCCTACATGACCCGCGAGCGGGTGATGCCGTTCGAGATCCACAACTACGCCCACAACAACCAGTGGCTCTGCACCAGCGACAGCCACGTCGGCAAGGTCCGCGACGCGGTCGCCGTCGCCCGCAACCTGGTCGAGCAGCCGCGCGATCCTCAGAAGAACGGCCCCAACGACGGCGGCTCGGCCCAGCGGAGCGGCCGGATTCGATGGGTCGAGCTGCTGGTCCGTTACGAACTCTGGGACGCTCTGATCGCCGCCGACGCCTCCGGCGCGCTCGACTGGTCGAACGTCCCGATCGAGCGCAAGGAGAAGGCCCATGCGCTGGGACTGGCTTATGCATCCAGGAACGACCAGGCGAAGCTGGCCAGGCAGATCAGCGCCCTCAAGACGATCGCCGCCGAACAGTCGAAAGACGCGAAGGACGCCGCCGCCGCGACCAAGGAGACGAACTCGGCCCTGGCCGAGCTCGAGGGCCGCGCCGCGTTGGCGAGGGGGGACGTCGGGCCCGCCTTCGAGCACTTCGCCCGCGCCTCGTCGATGCGCGGCGAATCGCTCGCCCGCGCCCATCTCGCGGCTCGCAACTTCGGTTTCGCCGAGGCCGCCGCGCGGAAGGCCGTCGACCAGAACTCCGGCCAGCTCCCTCAACTCGCGGCCCTGGTCGAGGTGCTGCACGCCGTCGGCAAGGACAAGGAGGCCCAGGACGCCTTCCGCCGGCTCGAACCGATGACCCGGCTCGCCGACGAGGACCTCCCCGTGCTGCGGCGGCTGGCGCCGATCGTCGCCGCCTGGAAGGCGGACGGCGCCTGGAAACCCGACGCCCCCGCGCCGGCCTCCGGCACGGACGAGACGGCCGTCGACCGGATCGACCTCACCACGCTCGGCCCACTCGTCTGGTCCCCCTTCCCCGCCCTCCCCTTCGAGAACGTCGACACGGCCGGGAAACGCTGGACGCTCGACGATTTGAAGGGGAAGACGACCATCGTCGTCTTCTTCCTCGGCAACAAGTGCGTCCACTGCATGCAGCAGCTTCAGGTCTTCGGCGAGCAATACCAGGCGCTCAAGAAGATGAACGTCGACATGCTGGCGGTCAGCACCGACTCCGAGGAAGTCTGCAAGGAGCAGAAGAACAACACCGACGGCGTCTCGTTTCCGATGCCGATGCTGGCGGACCCCAAGCTTGAAAGCTTTCGCCGGTGGGGGGCCTTCGACGACTTCGAGGACCAACCGCTCCACGGCACGTTTCTGATCGACGCCCGCGGGGCCGTCCGGTTTCAGCGGATCTCCGCCGACCCGTTCTTGGACATCGAGTTCCTGAAGACCGAGGCCGCGCGAGTGATCCGACTGCTCGACGGCCCGAAGCCGCCGGCCGCCGGCTGACGGAATTCTCGTCGTCCACGTCCGAATCGACGACCCCTGGTCGCGGCCCCGCGCGACGGTCCTCGATCTACCGAGTGGTCTGCAATCCGTCGCCGCGATAGACTCCAACGAATGCCGAAACCACAGAATCCGATACCGTTCGTCTTCTCTCCGCCGGTCATGCTTCGCCGGGGGTGCCCCCGGTGCGGTCACAGGATGTTCCGGTCGCCGCTGGTGATGTTCGAGGACTGCCCCGGGTGCGGCCTCGACTTCGACCGGGGTGATCCGGGACATTTCACCGGGGCGATGTACGTGAGCTACGGGAGCTGCATCCCGATCATCGCCTTGCTGACGTTGATCGCGCATCTGCTGATCCCGAGCTGGTCGCTCTTCCGGCTGGTCTTGCTGTCCACGGCGGTCTGCTTGCCGTTCATCCCCTGGATCTGGCAGTATTCTCGTGTAATCTGGACTCATTTCGACCGGTACGTCGACCCCGTGGGGGACAACCGCCCGGCGCGGTACGACTACGAGGGACCCGACGACTCGACGGAGGATTAGTGGGTGATGGCTGGAACCAACGGACGGGGCTTGCGACCGATCGGCGACGTGGCCCGCGACCTCGACATCGCGCCCGAGTTTCTTGAACCCTACGGGCGCGACCAGGCCAAGGTGCACCTGGACGCCCTGAGCGCGAGCGGCCGGCCTGCGGGCAAGCTGATCCTGGTCTCGGCGATCACGCCGACCCCCGCCGGCGAGGGCAAGACGACCACCTCGATCGGCCTGGCGCAGGGGATGTGGCGGATCGGCCGACGCGCCGCCCTGGCCCTTCGACAGCCTTCGATGGGGCCGGTCTTCGGTCGCAAGGGGGGGGCGACGGGG
>CALCIC010001031.1 GCA_937907405.1 uncultured Isosphaeraceae bacterium
GGGCTGGCGGGCGATGAGGGTAGAGATGATGGGGGCCAGCTTTCTCAGATCCTTGCCGCGCCTGGCTTGATGTTCAAGTTGCTTCCCGAACCGCCTGCGTTCCACCACTCTCAGCGGCGGTTTCGGATCGGGCGCGGGCGTCGGCTTCTTTCGCGACCCGCTCATATCCCGTGCGCGGCGAAGAAGTCTTCCGCGCTCTCATATCGGATCAAGCCGATTCCCGCCCTGCCTTCCTCGATGTCGCGTCGGGTTTCGGCGTTGTACGGCGGTTCGTCAATCCGCTTGCGGCAACGTGCCTGTAGCAGCCGGGCAAGCCCGCCGATCGGGTCGTTCTCCCCCGCCTCGATGGGGGGCGCTTCGGCGATCGCCCAAATGGCGTCGTAGGGCAAACGGCGGATCACGTCGTCCAGGACCGTTTCCAAGAGCGCCGGATTTTGAACCTGTGCGGTCGCCATGTCTTCACCGTGGTCTTGAACGGCTCGGGAAGGGAAGCGACTCCATCATACCCATCCCTGGCGACCTGGCCAAGGTGAACGGCGGATTCACTTACTGCATGCACGGACCATCGCCATGACGCCAGCCTTGACGGCTTCGGGCAGGTTCGACCATGCATCCACGAGGGCGACAAGATCCGTATCGAGCGGTTCGCTATGACGAGTGTCGGTGGGCAAATGGTGGGCAACGGGCTTGCGGCGTCGTCCTAACTGCTTTATCGTGTCTGGGGTTGTGGGATCGGGGCGACGGATTGAAAATCCGTGTGTCGGGAGTTCAACTCTCCCTCTGCCCATTCTCACTTTCTTTCCTTCCTTCCTTTCAACGAGTGCTCGACTCCATCGAGCCTGGCGTTTTCTTGTAACGCTGATCGATGACTCCTGGGCATGAGCGACCGAACCAAGACGGACAAGACGGCCGTGGAACCGCTCGATCAAGCGCTGGTTGACGGCGTGCTGGGGCGTCGGCCGCGCGCGCTGGCGAAGGCGATCACACTCGCGGAGTCGACGCGGCCCGACCATGCCCGGCGTGCGGCGAGGCTCCTCGACGCGCTGCTGCCGCACACCGGGCGGTCGATCCGGGTGGGGATCAGCGGATCGCCCGGGGCGGGCAAGTCGACGTTCATCGAGGCCCTCGGCCTGGCGCTGATCGCCCAGGGCCGGCGCGTCGCCGTGCTGGCGGTCGATCCGTCGAGCACGGTCTCGGGCGGTTCGATCCTCGGCGACAAGACGCGGATGGAGCGGCTCTCCGTCCATCCCGACGCGTACATCCGTCCCTCGCCGTCGCGAGGCGCGCTGGGGGGGGTGGGCGAGAAGACGCGCGAGGCGATGCTGATCTGCGAGGCCGCCGGCTTCGACGTCGTGATCGTCGAGACCGTCGGCGTCGGCCAGTCGGAGACGACCGTCGCGGGCATGGTCGACCTGTTCACGCTGATCCAGCTTCCCAACTCCGGCGATGACTTGCAGGCGATGAAGAAGGGGGTCGTCGAGCTGGCCGACGTGATCGTCGTCAACAAGGCCGACATCGACCCCGACGCGGCCGAGCTCGCCCGCCGGCAGATCGCCGGGGCGCTGGCGCTTCTGCACTCGCCGACGTCTCACGCGGCGGCGGTCGTCGTGACCGCGAGCGCCGCGCGGGGCCGGGGAATCCTCGAATTCTGGACCGAGGTCGAGCGGCTGCACGCGGAGTGGACGCAAAGCGGCGCGCTGGCCGAGAAGCGCAGTCGGCAGGGGGTCGACTGGATGTGGGCGCGGATCGACGCCGGCCTGCGGTCGCGGTTCCGTAGCAACCCGCGGGTTCGGGCCGAACTCGATTCGCTCACCCGGTCGGTGGCCCGGGGGGACGTCGCGCCGACGGCGGCGGCGCTTCGACTGCTGGATCGGGCCGAGTCGACCAACTGCTGAGGAGTCGACATGAGCGAGATCATCCGCCGACTCGACGAAAAAAGAGCGGCCGCGCGGCTGGGGGGAGGTCCGCGGCGGATCGCCGCGCAGCACGCCAAGGGGAAGCTCACGGCCCGCGAGCGGCTTGAGCTGCTGCTCGACCCCGATTCATTCGAAGAATGGGACATGTTCAAGGAGCACCGCTGCGTCGATTTCGGGATGGCCGACCAGGTCGTCCCCGGCGACGGCGTGGTGACCGGCCATGGGACGATCAACGGCCGCCTGGTCTTCGTCTTCAGCCAGGACTTCACGGTCTTCGGCGGCTCGCTGTCCGAGTCGCACGCCGAGAAGATCTGCAAGATCATGGACCAGGCGGTCAACGTCGGCGCGCCGATCATCGGGCTCAACGATTCCGGGGGCGCGCGGATTCAGGAAGGGGTCGCGTCGCTGGGGGGCTACGCCGACGTCTTCCTCCGCAACGTGACCGCCTCCGGGGTCGTGCCGCAGCTCTCGGTCGTGATGGGGCCGTGCGCGGGGGGGGCGGTGTACTCGCCGGCGATGACCGACTTCATCATCATGGTCCGCGACTCGTCGTACATGTTCGTGACCGGCCCCGAGGTCGTCAAGACGGTCACGCACGAGTCGACCACCGCCGAGGAGCTTGGCGGCGCGTCGACGCACACCACGCGGTCGGGCGTGGCCGATCTGGCGTTCGAGAACGACGTCGACGCCCTCTTGATGACGCGCCGTCTCTTCATGCTCCTCCCGTCGAGCAATCGCGAGCAGCCGCCGGTCGTGCCGTCG
>CALCIC010001032.1 GCA_937907405.1 uncultured Isosphaeraceae bacterium
GAGACGCATTGGCGAGCATGATGAACCGGATCGCGGTGCTGGGCGGCGGAGGAATGGGAACGGCGATGGCGATGGTCTTCGCGCGGTCGGTCGGCGACGTCCGACTTTGGGCGCGCGACCCCGAGCACGCCCGCGCGATCGCCGAATCCCGTTGCAATCGCCGGCACCTTCCCGGGATCACGATCCCCGAGTCGATCCGGGTGCTCGGCGACGCGTCCGAGGCGCTCCAGGGCGCCGACCTGATCCTGGCCGCCGCGCCGACGTCGTACCTCCGCGACACGCTCTCGCGGCTCGGTTCGGTCGTGGCGGCCGGCGCGCCGGTGCTCAGCGTGGTCAAGGGGATCGAGTTCGGCACGTTCGCCCGTCCCAGCCAGATCATCGTCGAGGCGCTCGGCCCCCGGCCGGTGGCGATCCTCAGCGGGCCCAGCCACGCCGAGGAGCTGGCGCGGGGGCTGCCGGCGTCGCTGGTGGTCGCGGGCTCGTCGCAGCCGTTGTGCGAGGCCGTGCAGCGGGCGTTCAGTCATGAGACGTTCCGGCTCTATACGAATTCCGACGCCCTGGGCGTCGAGCTGGCGGGGGCGCTCAAGAACATCCTGGGGATCGCGGCGGGCGTCTGCGACGGGCTCGGCTTCGGCGACAACGCCAAGGCCGCGATGCTGACCCGGGGGCTGGCCGAGATCGCCCGGCTGGGCGTCCACCTGGGCGCCCGCCAGGGGACGTTCTACGGCCTCGCGGGAGTCGGCGACGTGGTGACCACCTGCTACAGCCCGTTCGGCCGCAACCGGGCGGTCGGCGAGCGGATCGGCCGGGGGGAGTCGCTCGGAGCGATCCTCGACGGCATGGAGAACGTCGCCGAAGGGGTCCCCACGATCCGCAGCGTCCACGCCCTGGCGGGCCGCCTCGGCGTCGAGATGCCGATCACCGGCAAGCTGCACGAGGTCCTCTTCGAAGGCAAGGACGCGCGGACGGCGGTCGTCGACCTGATGGTGCGCTCGCCCAAGGACGAATGGGAATCATGAACCGAATCGAGCTTCCCAAGACGTGCGGCGTCGGCTTCAAGGAATGGAGCGGGGTCTGTGACGCGCTGGCCGGGGGCGCTCAGATCCTCATCCTCCGCAAGGGAGGGATCGCCGAGGGGCCGGGGGGCTTCACGCCCGAGCACCCGTTCTTCTGGCTCTACCCGACCCACGTCCACGAGGTTCAGCAGGGCCTGCGGATCGAGCCCCCGCGGACCGCGCCGGCGCCGGCGCCGGACGAGGCGGCCGGGATCGTCGCGATCCGCGCCCTCGCGGCGGTCGAGACGGTCCGCCGCATCGATCGCGAGGACGACCTGGACGCACTCGAAGACTTTCATGTCTGGACCTCGGAAACCGTTCACAAGCGATTTCGATATCGAAGCCCCGGGCTCTGGGCGCTGGTGGTCCGGGTCTGGTCGGCCGCGCGGCCGACGACTCTGGCCGCGACGCCCGAGCAGCTCGGCTGCAAGACCTGGGTCGAGCTTGATCCGCCGTTGCCGACGCCCGGCCTGGCGCCGGCCCTCGACGACGAGGCGTGGAGGCGGCGGCGCGAAGCTCTGCCGGCGGTCCTCCAATGAATCCCGAGGCCCGCGAGGCGTCGCCGACGCATACAATCCGATTCGTCGAGACCACCATGAACGCCCTCCGCGTCGCGGGTCGAGAACTGCGGGATTATCCCGCGACCGCCCTCTTCTGCGCGAGCTGGATCGCCGTCTTCGCGGCGATGGTCGCCGTCCGCTGCGCCGCCGCCGATCCGCCGACGTTCATGAAGCTGGCCGTGCTCGGCGTCGGCGAGGCCCATCGGTTCGGCGACCTCACCCTCCGCGACCTGGGGAACGGCGAAGTCTGGCGGTTGATGACGTGCAACTTCGTTCATTACAGTCTCATCCACATCGGCATGAATCTGTTCGCGTTTTATATTCTAGGGACGCTCCTGGAGTCGTGGTACGGCTCATGGCAGTTGGCGGCGATCTACGGGACGACGGGGGTCGTCGGCAACCTGCTCTCGTCGATCGTCCGGCACTCGCTGGGTTACAACCCCCTGGTGCATTCGGGGGGGGGCTCGGTGGTCATCATGGGGCTGATCGGCCTGTGCGCCACGGCGAGCTGGCGGTCGCGATCGACCCGCGACCTGACCTGGCAGATGGTCAACGCCCTGGCGATCACCGGCGCGCTGGGGATCGCGTTTCCCCGGTACATCGACAACTGGGGGCACGCGGGGGGGGCGGTCGTCGGCCTGCCGCTCGGCCTGACTCATCGGCGGATGCTGGCCCGAAGGGGTCGGCCCGCGGCCTGGGGGATGGGGGTCGCCGCGTGTCTGGTGATCGTCGCCAGCGTCTTCGCCCAGGCGACGTCCGACCGCCGGGAGGCCTCGATCCGGCTCGAAGGCGAGCTTCGCGCCCGGCTCGACGAATCGATCAAGACGGCTCGTGTGCTCAAGGTCCTTCAACTTTGGATCCGTCAGGGGGGCGATCCCCGGGTGATGGTCCGGGTCCTCGAATCGGAGGCCGCGAGGCTCGACCGTCCGCCGACGGGCGCCTCGTACCGGCGGCTGCACGCGCTGATCGTCCAGGCGGCGGAACGCGATCTCGACCAGGCCGAGAAGCAGGCGTTTCGCGACGACCTGGCCGGCGTTCGGAAGTTCCAGAGCGTCGAGCTGAACGCCCTGCAGCGGGCGTTCTGGGATCTTCGGAAGGAATCGGGAATCCGCGACCCGCGGCCGGCGCCGGCGATCAGTCGACCGGCCCCGAGGTGAGCCGGGCGCCCTTGCGGTGCCTCGGCCGCGCGCGCCCCTTGCGGAGCGCCGTGACGAACTCGGCCAGCGTCGCGACGGGGGCGTCGAACTCGCTGTAGTAGCATCCCAGGGTCTCGACGTCGTGGGCGTCGCTTGACCCGGTGGCGGGCATCGGGGTGGTCCTCAACAGGGCGTCGGCAAGGCCCCGGGTCTCTCGGGTGACGTTGTTGCTCACGTACTCGACCCCCTGGAAGACCGGCCCGTGCTGGGCGACGATCGCGTCGAACGGCTGCCCCCAGCGGAACGGATGGGCCGCCACCACCGCCGCCTGATGACGATCGGCGAGCCGCAAAAGCTCGCCGAGGGGGATCCCCGGCCCGGCGTCGGTCAGATCGGGCAGCCCGTACACCAGGAAGTGCCCCTCGCGCGCCGAGACCTCGACCCCGGAGAACACCTTCAGGCCGCCGGCCCGACTCGCCAGATCGGCCAGCTCGTCGGCCCGCCACTGGTAGTCGTGCTCGGTGATGACGACGCCGTCCAGGCCCAGGGCGCGAGCCCGCTCGATCATCTTCAAGGGGTCCATGACGCTGTCGGGCGAGTGCCGCGACGTATGCAGATGATGGTC
>CALCIC010001033.1 GCA_937907405.1 uncultured Isosphaeraceae bacterium
CGGGATCAGGAAATAGCCGAGCGGAGACACCAGCACCGCCGTCAGCGCGATCAGGCCGAACGACAGAACCAACGCCGCCACGCCGGGTCCGAACCCGCCGATCCAGGAAGCGACGACCACGGCGAGAAGCCCCGTGAGCAGCGGATATCGATCGCCGAGCCAGGGCTCCAGGACGAGACTCGCGGCCGCCGCAAGCAGGCTGAGCGCCAGGGCGGATCCATAGCGTGGCACCGTCCAGGACGCAATCCCTCGCCTGGCGCGCGTAACGGAAGGTAGTCCACTTGTATGCAAGGCAGAATGCTCAATCAGGGTGGCTGGAAGAAACGTCCCGCATTCAAGCCCACTCCGTCGCCTGCAAAGTGTGATCCATGTCGCGGTCGCGGCCCGACATCAGAATTCAAACAAGCCTAGCAAACACCATGCCGAAAATCCATCTCGTCGCATTGCACGCGGCGATCGCTTCCAAATCGAGCGGTCGGGACTCGGTTTCCTCTCGCAATCATCCCGCATCACCCCGCATCACGCTGGCGCCGCTGCGACAGCCGCTGCGCATGACCATGCAGTCGCGTTCCCACTCTCGGCCGATTCGCGGCGGCGTTCGCGCCAGCCGGCCGACTGCTCAAGGGGCGAGTCGGCCGGCCATCTTTCGAAATGAGAAGGGAGCGTGGAACCGCGCATCGATCCGGGCGGCCTCGGCGCTGATGGTCTTGGCCGAGACCGCCGATTCCGCCGTCGAGGCGACGACCACGTACCCGTCGTAACCAGTCAGGCGGAAGACGTAGGTGTTCGGGAACGCTTCCTTGATGGTCTGAATGTCTTCCCTCACCGACAGATGCGGGTTGAGGTTGAACACGACCACGCCGTCGGGGTTGAGGCGTTTCCGAACCTCGCCGTAGAACTTGAGGGTCTTCAAGTGGAGCGGGACCCCGGTCCTGTCCGTGCCGCTCGACGGCCGGAGGAACGCGTCCAGATAGATGACGTCGTACTTGGCGTCGGTGCTGGTCAGGTATTCGAAGCCGTCGGTGACGTTGATGTTCACGTTCCGGCCGGTCCGGACGCCGAAGTAGCGGTCGGCGATGTTGGCGATCATCGGGTCGATCTCGACGACGTCGACTTTCACCTTGGGATCGTGTCGCTGGAGGAAGTGGACCATCGACCCGCCCCCCAGCCCCACGATGAGGACCTTCTCGGGATTCGGGCGGAATAGGTAACTGAGGAACATGTAGCGCGTGTACTCGACCAGAAGGTCGTCGGGACGCTCCAGGTCGACCCGGCTCTCGACGACCTCCTCCCCATTATCACGCACGAACCAGAGAGTCCGCGTCGAGTTCTGGCGGGTCACCAGGATGTGGGAGTATTTCGACTTCACGTCGAGCTCGGGTACGACGGGTTGTTGAACGCCCCCCCACGCGGTTTCGATCGGGCCGTGGAACAGGCAAGCCGAGGCGATGAGCAGGGCCGAAGCCGTAAGAACCCAGCATAGGCCGTTGCGGAACGCGCGGATTTGCGGCATGCGACTCTCCAGCCCTTGCGACCTTCCGATCCACGCGGGACTCGCCCCGCCCGACCGCGCCCATGATCTTCGATCGTAGAAACGCCCCGCGTCGCGGTCAAGGCGTCCGGTCCGTCCCCGCTCGACGCGGCCGGATCGTCGCGAAGCAAATCGCCGTTGGGATTCGTCGCCCGTTCCCATGAGTGCATCTCCCGCCGACAGCACGAACCATGCACTCACGGACGCGTCGGCCTGGTATTTGAGGAGATCTGTGAAGGGTGAGGGATCGCAGGGGGGAAGAGGCCGCGTCGCTTTCCGACGCACTCGTCTTTACAAACGTCGGAGACCGCGTCCATAATTCTGCTGTTTCATCTTTCGTTCCGTGCGAAGAGTCGAGGACCATCTCATGATCAAGCATGCTTTCTCGTCGCGCCGGGTCGGTCGATCGGCGCTTGCGGCCTCGTTGGCATTGGGGCTGATCGCGTTCGCCGTGGGGGGCGAAACGCCGGAAGGGGGATTGAAGTCCAAGGACTCGGCGTCCTCAACCTGTTGCACCGCCGGGGCGCTCTCGGGGATCTGGACCGGCGAGTATCGGTATTCTGAAGGCTTCGGCCAGCGGCCGGTGACGTTCACCGCATTCCTGTTCCAGGACGGCGACCGGGTCACCGCGATGATCAAGGAGCCGAACACGTTCGGCGATCAGACGTCCCCCTGGCTCCACGCGACGGCCGACGGCCGGTTCGACAAGGAGGCCAGGACGCTCAACTTCGTCAAATCGTACGACGGCACCGGCGGCCAGAGCCACGACGTCGTCTACAAGGGGACGCTCGCCTCGGGCGCGACCGAGACCGTCACCGGAACCTGGGACATATCGGGAGTCCAGGGCTCGTTCACGATGAAGCGGAAGGCCTGCTGCGACTGATGCTGAGACGGTCGCGCCGCTTGCGGCGGAATGTGGTCTCTGCTTCAATGACTCCCAGGTTCGATCCGGCCGGCGGGTCGTCGCCAGGGGTTCGAGCTGTGGGAGTCCCTCATCCAATGCGCGCTTCGCACGGCAGTTCACGACTTGGTCGAAACAGCGTCGGCGGGTTGGTGGTCGTCGCCGCGGCTTTCGCCTTCGCCTCCGCGATCGGCGCGGCCGCTCCGCCGGAAGGCGAACCCCCGGTGATCCTGCTCACCGGCTTCGAGCCGTTCGGCAAAAAGAAGCCGCCCAACCCGTCGTGGGAGGCGATCAAGAAGCTCGACGGCCAGGCATGGAACGGTTACAAGCTGATCGCGCGGCGGCTTCCGGTCGTCTGGGGGACGCCGCTGAAGGAATTGGAAGGCTGGATCGCCGAGTACAAGCCGGTCGCGGTGATCTCGCTGGGCCAGGGCGGAGAGGGGGGGTTCTCGATCGAGAGCTGGGCCTACAACCGCCGGGCCGCCGACGCCAGGGACAACCTCGCGAACAAGCCGTCGACCGCCGACGTCGTCGCCGACGGCCCGAGCCGGTTCGACGCCTCGATCGACTCGCTGAAGCTCGCCAAGAAGCTGGCCGAGAAGGGATACAACGTCAACGTCTCGACCAACGCCGGCCGTTACCTTTGCGAGGAGACGCTGTACAGCCTCGAATACCTCAAATCGGCCCGCAAGATCGACGGCCCGGTCCTGTTCTGCCACGTCCCGCCGCTGGGCTCGAAACTCACCAGGACCAAGTTCGTCACCGAGGACTACGTGGAACACTTCGCCAAGGACCTGCTTGAAACCTGGCGCGACGCCGACCAAAAAGCAGAACCGGCCGAACCAACGGCGCTGGCCGCGGCCGCCGCGGCCGCGCAACCGTCGCCGTCGCCGTCGCCCACGGCCCGCGAGCGCGACGTCAAGACGTTCATCGAACACTATTTCAAATGCTGGTCCGACCAGGACATGGACGCCTACGACGACTGCTTCATGGCCGACGCTTGCATTCAGTACATCGACGACCACGGCCAGCTTTTCACGACGCCTCGTCCTCGGTTCGTCGCCAGCCAGCGCGAGCTCCACCGCCGTTCGTCGGTCCGGTCGATCGAGGTGCCCGAGACCATCGAGATCCGGTTCGAACAGAAGATCGCCCGCGTCGTCGCCTACTGGCGGCTGAACGCCGGCGCGCGGGTCCAGAAGGGCTACGACCACTTCACGCTCATCCAGGACCGCGGCGCGTGGCGGATCGTCAACCTGCTGTTCTACGCCACGAGCGACGACGGGCGGGATTGAAAGGGGGGCGCTGATCAGGCCCACAGGCCGGGATACGCGGCGAGCAACGCCGCCAGCCGTTCCATCGGCAGGCCGACGACGTTCGAGAAACTTCCGCCGAGGACGGATACGAACGGGTCGCGGTCCTGCACGCCGTAGCCCCCCGACTTGCCCTCCCAGCGGCCCGAGTCGAGATACGCGCGGCGCTCGGCGTCGGACAGCGGACGGAACCGGACGACGCTGACCTCGGTGGCGCCGATCCATTCGGGACGATCGGCGCGATGGAGGCACAGCCCGGTGATCACGTCGGTGTCATGCCCCTCCTGCAACCGGATCATCCGCTCGGCGTCGTCGCGGTCGATGGGCTTGTTGAGGATCTCCGAGCCGACGGCGCAAACGGTGTCGGCGGCGAGGATCAGGCCGGCGTCTCGCCGTTCGGCCGCCGCGCGGGCCTTGCGCCAGGCGAGGTCGGCGGCGTATTCCGCAGGCCGAACGCCGGGGTTCGGGGCCTCTTCGATCAGGTTGGACGGATCGATCTCGAACGAATACCCAGCCTCGGCGAGAAGCTGACGACGGCGTGGCGAGGCGCTCGCCAGGATCAGGGTGTGCGTCATCTGGTGATCGGCCCCGGTGGCTCGTGAATCGTCGATGGCTTCGTCGGCCGCGTCGATCGTAAGACACCAACCCCTTGCCAGCAAGCGGGAAACCGGCCACCTTGAGGATGCCGGCCGACCCCGCCCCCGCCCGCCCAGGAGCCCCGCCATGCCGCCCCGCCCCTTCGTCTTGCTCGGATTCGTCCTCCTTCTGGCCGTTCCGACCAGGTCGACCGCCGCCGATCCGCCGATCGAGAAACGGCCGATCCTCGCCTACGAGGCCGACCCGTATTACCCCCACAAGGATCACCCCAAGCTGACCACGCCGCAGTGGGTCGGCGACGAGGGCGTAGAGGGCGTCGTGGTGCTCGCGGTCGACGACATGCGCGACCCGCCGAAGTACGAGACGTTCCTTCGGCCGATCCTCGACAGATTGAAGGCCATAGACGGCCGCGCGCCGGTGAGCATCATGACGAATCAGGTCGATCCCAACGACCCACGACTTCAAGGGTGGCTCAAGGAGGGGCTGTCGATTGAGATCCACACGATCGCCCATCCCTGCCCGTTCTTCCACGGAGGAGACTTTCAGGCGGCGAGCCGGACGTATCACGACTGCGTCGACCTGATGAGCAAGATCCCCAACAATCGGCCCGTCGCGTTCCGGATGCCGTGCTGCGACTCGATCAACTCGCCCGGCCCTCGGTTCTTCGCCGAGTTGTTCAACAAGGCCAGCCCGAGCGGGAACTTCCTGACGATCGACACGTCGGTCTTCAACATCCCGACGCCGAACGACGAGAGCCTGCCGCGCCGGCTCGTGGTCGATCCCGACGGCCGCGAGAAGTTCCGCAAGTACCTGCCGTTCCCGTCGTTCGTCAACACGATCGAGGACTACCCCTATCCCTACGTGATCGGCGGCCGATGCTGGGAGTTCCCTTGCGCCGTCCCCAGCGACTGGGAAGGCCAGAACCTCAACAAGCCGAACAACCCGAAAACGCTTGAAGACATGAAGGCGGCGCTCGATATCGCCGTGCTCAAGAAGGGCGTCTACAACCTCGTCTTCCACCCGCACGACTGGATCCAGAACCGTCAGATCGTCGAACTCATCGACCACGCGGTCAAGACGCACGGCAAGAAGGTGAAGTTCCTCAACTTCCGCGAGGCCCAGGAACGACTCGACGAGAACCTGCTCGGCGGAGTCCCGCTCCGCGACCCCATGGGGAACGACAACGGCGTTGAACTGATCGACGTGAACAAGGATGGATTCCTCGACGTCGTTCGAACGCGCGACGGCAAGATCGAGGGCCGAGCCTGGAAACCGGAATCCCGTTCGTGGGAGTCGATCTCCGACGCGGCCGAGGCGGTCAGAGCCGCGCGCCCGCGGATCGACGACGGCCGGTCGCTTCCGCCGCACGCCCGACGTCTGGACGACCAGGGCCGCGACGCCGGGCTCCGGTTCGTCGACGTCGACGAGGACGGCGCGCTTGACGTCGTCTTCTCGAACGACGAGCGCTACGGCCTTTACCTCTTCGATCCCGCGACCCGGGGATGGACGCGCAAGGTGACGGAAGGCAAGGCGGGCGAGGCCGGAGCGCTGCCGAAGATCGTCGAGAACGGCAGGAACAACGGCTTCTTCGTCCACTCGCGGTCGCTCTGGTGGCAGAACGAGCACACCGACAGGCTCCCCGACGTCGTCGACCGCCGGTCGTTCAACGAACTGCTCAAGGACGTCGCGCCCGCCGGCAAGACCCCCGAGGCGGCGCTGCGGTCGATACGGGTCGCGCCGGGGTTCCGGGTCGAGTTGGCTGCGTGCGAACCCCAGGTCGAAGACCCGATCGCGATCGAGTGGGGCGCCGACGGCCGACTCTGGGTCCTCGAAATGGGCGACTACCCGCTAGGGGTCGACGGCAAGGCCGGAGGCGTCGTCCGGATTCTCGACGACGGCGACGGCGACGGCCGGTACGAGCGCGCGACGACCTTCCTCGACGGCCTGGCGTATCCATCGGCGATCATGCCCTGGCGGAACGGCGCGCTGATCGGCTGCGCGCCGGACCTGTTCTACGCCGAGGATCGCGACGGCGACGGCAAGGCCGACCATCGCGAGGTCCTGTTCACGGGCTTCGTCGAGGGCAACCAGCAGCATCGGTTCAACGGGTTCGAGATGGGGCTCGACGGTTGGGTCTACGGCGCCAACGGCGACAGCAACGGCGTCGTCAAGTCGCTCAAGACGGGTCGAACCGTGAACATCCAGGGGCGAGACTTCCGGTTCCACCCCGATACGGGGGCGTTCGAGACCGAGAGCGGCCAGACCCAGTACGGCCGCCGACGCGACGATTGGGGCGACTGGTTCGGCGACAACAATCCGAACTGGGCCTGGCGGTACATGCTCGCCGAATCAGACCTGAAGCGGAACCCGCACTTCGCCGCCCCCGACCCCCGCGCGATGCTCGAACCCGACACGAGGCTCCATCCCCTCAGCCGCACCCTGGCCCGGTTCAACGAGCCCGGCTCGGCCAACCATGTGACGTCGGCGAACAGCCCGACGCCCTATCGCGACGACCTGTTCGGCGACCACTTCGGCGCCAGCCTGTTCGTCAGCGAACCCGTACACAATCTCGTCCATCGGATGGTGGTCACGCCCGACGGGTCGGCGTCGAAGGGGGTGCGTGCGCCGGGCGAGGCCGATCGCGAATTCCTGGCGTCGAGCGACAACTGGTTCCGACCGACCCAGCTCAAAACCGGTCCCGACGGCGCGCTCTGGATCGCCGATA
>CALCIC010001034.1 GCA_937907405.1 uncultured Isosphaeraceae bacterium
TCGAGAACGTCAAGCCGATCATCGAGGTCCGCTCCAAGCGGGTCGGCGGCGCCACGTATCAGGTGCCGATGCAGGTCAACAAGACCCGCCAGCAGACCCTGGCCATCCGCTGGCTGCTGATGGCCGCCCGCGAAAAGAAGGGCCGCCCGATGGCCGTCAAGCTCGCCGACGAGTTGGTCGCCGCGTTCAACCGCGAGGGCGTCGCCATCACCCGCCGCGAGAACGTCCACCGCATGGCCGAAGCCAACAAGGCCTTCGCCCACTTCGCCTGGTAATCCAGGCCGAGTCGAGATCCCAGGTTCCCTGGCCGGTCCGGCGTTCATCGTCGGCCGGCGGGCGCCGGATCGATCATCCCGCCCGCAATCGAAGCGTGATCGTCCCCGCCGTCGAGGACCGGCAGATCAACAACTGCCGCGAGTCGTCGCGTTCGAAGGTCGTCGGCGCCGACGCCTCAACGGTGATCGCACCCGGGAAGAGACGCCTGGGCAGCCGGATTTCCGTGGCGCCCAGCTCGGGGCGGTTCTCCCAGGTGAACGCGATCGCGGGACGGCCGTCGGCCTCGCGCCTTTGAAGCCGAAAGAACCTCGGCAGGCCCGCCGTGCGATGGGGATAAGGACGCGGGCGATAGTTCGCCCGAGCCGCCGCCTGGTCGTCGACGATGCTGAAATCCTCGCCGTTCCAGCCGTCCTTCGCCGATTCGGTCCATCGCGGCGAATAATTCCACTGGGCCCCCGAGGCCAGGCTCACGTCCATCCGGTCGTAAATCGCATCCAGGTACGCGCCCGCGTTGCGCGTCCCGGGCGGGACGCCGAATTCGCCGAGGAACAACGGAACGTTCCAATCGGCGGCCGTGGCGTTCATGTGGGCGAACGCCTGGTCCATGCCGAGCGTCATTCCGTGCCAGCGGCCCAGCAACACGGTCAGCGGCTGATAGTAGTGCGGCGCGTAGGCGACGCCGTCGTATTCCGGCCGTGGGAGTCGGGTCGCGAGCCCGGCATTGGTCGTCACGTGGCCTTCAAGGAACGCGAGGGCCCCCGGATGCGCGACGCGCACGATCCTGGCGGCGTCGCGGTAGAGCGGGGCGAGGTCCTTGCGCTCATGGCCCCAGGGCTCGTTCATGAAGTCGTAGCCGACGACCCCCGGCGTGGCGGCGAACGCGCCGGCGATCCGTTCCAGCATGGCCAGATAGCGGGTGCGGACGCCGTGGGCGTCGGCGAAGAAGTCGTCGAACGACTTGTGCGTCGTGGGGTCGAGCGCCATGAGCATCGGCCAGTTCTTGCTCGCCGACGAGTTGTCGGGCGCCGACGCCCGGCCTCGCGGCGACACGGCCCATCGCGGGAAGCCGTCCCCCGCGCCTCGCGACGCGTGCCGCGAGAAGCCGTCCTGGTGGACGTCGATCACGACGTACAGCCCACGCGCCCAGGCCTGACCGGCGATTCCCTGAAGCCACGACAGATAACGCTCATCATAGACGCCGGGCTCCGGCTCGTAGGCTTCCCACAAAAAGAGGAGTCGCACTGAGTTGAAGCCGAGATCGACGATCCGATCGAGGTCGGACGGATCGACGGAGGGGAGGAAAGGGGGCACCTTGGCGTCGCCGGACAGGTTCACGCCCCGCAGGACGACGACGCGCCCGCTTTGATCGACGAAGTGCCGCCCCTCGACGCGGAGCAGGGGGAGCGCCGACATTTCGTATGCAGGGTACGGGCGGCCCGCCGCGGGCTGCTGAGCGACCGCGGCGCGGCCGATCGCGAGCAAAAGCCAAAAAACCGTCAAGCAGCCGATCCGCGCGCCGCGGGGCAGCGGCGAGGCGATCGTAAATCCCCCCTTGCCCGAACGCCGGGAGCCGTTATCGTCCGTTCCGATTCCAGCGCAAACCGTCGCCAAGTTCATGATCCGCGCACAACCGGTCTCGGCGGGCGCATCGGGGCGCGGCGGATGGAAATCGAGCACCTGTTCGTCTCCGTAAGGGAATCAGGGGCGATCGGGTCCGCATGGCGGGGGATGCTCGAAGGTGTTGCGTCGGCGGGCGAGCGCGTTGAAGTATAGCTGGGAAACCGGCGTTTGGGCGTGCCAGGCGTTTGCGCGATTTCTTTTCGAGGAGTCGACTGGAGGCCGGCGATGGCGATTCCCGCCGAAGGGTCCGTGACGAGGTGGAGCGGCGCGATCAAGGCGGGCGAGGCCCCGGAGGCCGCCGCCGAGGCCGCCTCGGCCCTCTGGGGTCGCACTTCAACGACCTCGCGCGGCTGGCGAGGAAGCGGTTGGCGAACCGTAACGGTGCCGCCGAGGATGAGGAAGACGCCGCCCTGAGCGCCTTTCAGAGTTTTCACGCGGGGCTCGCCCAGGGCCGGTTCACGCAGCTCGAAAGCCGTGACGATCTCTGGAAGCTGCTCGTGGTGATCACGGCCCGCAAGGCGTCGGCTCAACTTGATCGACAGGGCGCCCGGAAACGAGGGGGGGGCTGGACCCGAATCGACGCCGGCCACGGCGATTCGGCGGCCGGTCGTCGCGACGACGACGTACTGGCCGAACTCGCGGCCGCCGAGCCCGATCCGACGTTCGCGGCGATGGTCGTCGAGGAGACGCGCGTCCTGCTCGACCGTCTGGACGACGACGGCGACGGCGGAAAGTCGGAACTCCTGTTTGAACTCCTGACGCTGGAACTCGAATTCCGCGGCGAACGGGGCGAGCAGCCCGTGATGGCGAGCTTCCTCGCTCGGTTTCCCGATCACGCGGGGGTGGTCTGGATCGCGTCGACGTTGCTGCTGCGCCGGCTGGCCCGGGTCGAGCGGCGATGGGAACTCGTCCGCACCGGCTGCACCGGCGTCGACCTGGTGTTGACGACGGTGATCCTCCGAATCCTGGGCGCCGCCGATAGCTCGCTCGTCGTCGCCTACGCGATGCTGATCGCCGCCTCGGGCCTGTGGAACCGGGTCCGACTGGTCTGGCTGACGACCGCGCTGGCCATGCTGGGCTATTCGATCCTCGCGACGGACGCATACCTCCGGGGCCTCCCCCGCGACAGCAACCATCACCCCGACATCATCCTGACCGCCCTGGCCGTGACCGGGCTGATCATCGCCCAGCAGGTCCGGAAGGTCCGGGCGCTGACGGCGGAATCCGGGCGGGCCGACTGAACGACCCGGCGACGTCGTCGACGACCCTCGGACTTCGGGCGGGCGTAAGCTTGATTGAGTTGTTGATTTTAATCGTCCGAATCTTTAGCTTGAATTGTTCGCAAAGATCTCCGGCCGGAGGCCGAAGTACAACGGGCGAATCAACGCGCCTTTCGAGTCGAGGTTCACCAATCACCATCAAGAGAAGGGACCGGGTCTAAAGATGCGACACCTGACAAGGCCGGCATGGGTCGTGGCGACCCTGGGGCTCCTGCTGGCGACGGCCTCGGCGTTCGCCGACGACCGCGCCGCTGAAACAATCCTCAAGGACCTCGACGAGGTCAAGACGCCGACGTTGGACCGAACCAAGGTCAAGGACCGGGCCTACGTTCAGGAGTACGTCGCCAAGATGCGGGAGGTCGGGCAGAGGCGAGGCGAGCTGATCCTGGAACTGTACAAGGCCGCGCCCGAGAACGAGAAACTGGTGGTGCTCCTCCCCGAGCGCTGGAGTCAGATCAACCCCCGGTCGGCTCAAGGCAAGGCGCTGTTCGCGGAAATCGACGACGCCCTGAACCACATCAAGAGTGAGAAGCTCCTGATCGAGGGCAGCTACATCAAAGCCATGCACAAGACGTATCTGTCGGAGGGCCCCGGGGTCGACATGACGCCGATCGACGCCTTCGCCAAGCTGGCGCCCAAGGACCCGCGCGTCGCGAGTCTGCTCTCCGGGGCGTTGAGACGGTTGACCGATGAATCGGCCAAGAAGGAGCTCGAGGATCGCATCCTCAAGGAATACCCGAGCAGCCCGGTCGTTGATTCGATCAAGGGGAGTCGCCGCCAGCGCGAGAGCATCGGTAAGCCGTTCGAGCTTGAGTTCACCGACGCCGTCAAGGGGTCGACCGTGTCGATTCAGGGTCTCAAGGGGAAGGTCGTGGTCGTCGATTTCTGGGCGACCTGGTGCGGCCCTTGCGTGGCCGAGATGCCCAAGATGAAGGAGGTCTACGCCAAGTACCACAATCAGGGGGTCGAGTTCATCGGCGTCAGCCTGGATCAGCCCAAGGAAGCGGGGGGATTGGACGCATTGAAAAAGTACGTCGACGACAACAAGATCGCCTGGCCGCAGTACTATCAGGGCAACGGCTGGGCCAGCGAGTTCTCTAGGAGTTGGGGGATTCACGCCATCCCGAGCATGTTCGTCGTCGACGCCGAGGGCAAACTCTTCTCAGTGGAGGCCCGCGGCAAGCTTGAGACGCTGATCCCCGAGTTGCTCGCGAAGAAGCCCGCCGGCGGCTGAGCGGTTTTCCCCTTCGGTTCGAATCCCGCATCGCTCGCGCTCGGAAAAACAGCCATGCAAGCCCGAAGCGCCAGCGAGTGAAGATTCCGGGCTCATGGCGAGGGAATTCACTCGCTGGCGCTTCGGGCTTGCAGCAGCTTTTCCGCGCGCCTCGGCTTCGCGGCTCCGGCAGGAAGACTCGCCGCGTCCTCGAACCTGGGGCGGAAGCACCGGTCTCGACGGTTCGGGCGCACGGGCGTTAAGCTAGAAGTTGAGTGCGCGTCGGTCCCGGGCCGCCGCCTTCCGGCTACTTCCTTCCCCGTGACGCCCCGGCGCGGACCGACGTCCATCGCCCGGCGAAGAACGAGACGACCCATGGCCAGCGACGACGTCACAACCGACCTACGCCGGATCCGCAACATCGGGATCATCGCGCACATCGACGCCGGCAAGACGACGACCACCGAGCGGATTCTCTATTACACCGGCGAAATCCACCGGATGG
>CALCIC010001035.1 GCA_937907405.1 uncultured Isosphaeraceae bacterium
GAAGCCGTGGGTGTTGCCGGTGTAGACCAGGGCCTCGCCCGACCGAATCACGGCCTTGCACAGCTTGGTCAGCTCGCGAACCTGGTTGGACCGCTGCTCGACGACCTCCTGGCCGCTGATCGCCTCGACGAGCGTCCGGCCCGACAGCTTCATCGCCACGCTGAGCCGGTCGCAGCCCACCAATCGCTTGCCGTCGTTGACGATCGAGTAGGCCGTCTCCTTGAGGTCGAGCGACGAGTGGATCTGATGGGTGAAGCCCTCAAGCTGGTTCCACAGCCGCTGCTGCGAGACCATCTGCCGCATCTGGCGGTTCTTGAGATAGTTCGCCGCCAGGTCGCAAAGGTCGGCCACGAACCGCAACGTGCTCTTCTGCTGGGCCGCCCGACGGTTGGGGTCCATCAGGATTTCAAGCAGGCCGACGACCTGCTTGTCGACGACCAGCGGGGCCAGGATGATCGACAGATGCGTGGGGTTGTAGGCTTGCGGCACCCCTTCGATCACCGCGCCGGGGGGGACGATCTGGGGCTGCGTCGCCTGGACCATGCAGCCCAGGAGGGCGTCGTGCGGGGGCGTCTTGACCCGACCGTCCATCAGCCCGGTCTGGGTGAATTCGAGCTGGTACTGGAGCCGCAGCCCGCCGCGGCCGTCGAGCAGCCAGAACGCGCCGCCGGCCGCGGCCGTCGCGGCCACGGCCCGGTTCAGGAACTCGCCGTAGAACTCAGCGGGCTGGACGTCCGATTCCGCCAGATCGGCAATCTCGGCCACCAGCTTACGGATCTGGTTTTTCGTCTGTTCGAGCAGACCAGCATCGAGGGTTTCTTCCGTCATGGTGGTACCAGTTCGTTAAGTGCCGAGGCCGTCGTTCCAGCGCCCCAACAGGCCCATGTTCCATTCGGCGACGACTGCGATGCGATCCGGTCGGCTTTGAAGAATCGTGCTTCCTCGATACACCGATTCGACGCGCGGCGCAGGCTGACACAGACAACGGGACGGGCTCCTCCCGAGGATTCCTGGAGAAGTCAAGAATTCTCCGCGCTTTCGAGCCTGTCCCGGACGCTCCCCCCCGACTCAAGTTCAAACGGTAGAACAATTTGGATGATTCAGCGGGCGCCCGAGATTCCAGCTTCGGCCCACGTGAGGTTTGCCGATCGGGGGTCATGCGCGGGCGTCGCAGTCGCTAAAAAGAAACATCAGCCGTCGGCGCGAGCGAAGCAAGATGGGGCGTTTGGATGATTCGACGGCGACCACCGATCCGCGACGTGCTCGTCGTGCTCTCCTGCTGAACAAGGACGCCCGAAGCAGCGTCGACGACCTGTTCTGGATTCGCGGTCAAATGTATTTCTGACCTACCGACCGACCGGCCTCGACGCGTCGCAGTCGATTATCCGTGGTGGTTTCGTTATCATGACGGCTCGCGACGCGGCCGCGCGTCCTTCCCTGGTTGCAAGGGTTTTTTGATGACGCCGACGAAACTGGACCGCGAAAGGCTCGTGATCGTGGTCGACCGCCGCGAGGCCGACGATTTGGCGGCCCTGTTGCACGCGCTTGAGGTCGACTGCGGAGAGCCGACGCCGGACGCCGAGGCCGGCGACGCGGTAATCCCGCTGGGCGCGCGGATGGACGCCGCGGAACTCGATCGCGCCGACGCCCTGGTCGCGGAATTCAACAAGATGCGATCGACGCGAGCCGCGTTTTGAACCGCCCGGGGGACGACCCGACCCGCACCGCCGTCGGCCCGCGCCGGGTGCTGGTCACGGGCGCGACGGGATTACTCGGAAGCCACCTGGTCGAGCGGCTGGCGGCGCGAGGGGATCGCGTCCGCGCGCTGGTCCGGCCGACGAGCCTCACCGGGTTTCTCGACGACCACGGCGTTGAAGTGGTTCGCGGTGATCTGACCGACCCCGCGGCCTGCGATCGGGCGCTCGACGGCGTCGACGTGGTCTATCACTGCGCGGCGAAGGTCGGCGACTGGGGAAGCTGGTCCGAGTTTCAGGTCGGCTGCATCGACGCGACCCGGACGCTCGCCGAGGCGGCCGTGCGCGCGCGGGTCGACCGCTTCGTCCACGTCAGCTCGACGAGCGCCTACGGCCACCCGCGCGACCGGAAGGAGCCGATCGCCGAGGACCACCCGCTGGGAGAAAACATCTGGCTCCTCGACTACTACACCAGGAGCAAGGTCGATTGCGAGCGGCTGCTCTGGGGGCTCGCCGAGACCGTCGGCCTTCCCCTCACCGTAATCCGGCCGAGCTGGATCTTCGGCGAGCGCGATCGAACGACGATGCCTCGATTGATCCAGGAGTTCCGCTGGAATCGGGTGTCGATCGTCGGCAAGGGGGACAACCCGCTGAGCGCCGTGTACGCGGGAGTCGTCGCCGATGCGGCGATTCTGGCGGCCGACGATCCGGGATCGGTCGGCGAGGCGTACAACGTCACGAGTCACGCCGCGATCACCCAGCGCCAGTTTCTCGACCTGCTGGCCGACGCCCTGGACGCGCCTCGCGTGACCTGGCGATACCCGTTCCCGTACGCCTTCTACGGGGGATTCGCGCTGGAGCTTCGCGAACGCCTGCGGCGGAGCAAGCAGCCCCCGCAGGTGACTCGATACGGCGTCTGGCTGCTGGGCCGCCGCCTCAGCTACAGCACCGAGAAGGCCCGCAAGAAGCTGGGCTGGACGCCCGCGCTGTCTTATCAAGCGAGCATCGGCCGGACGGCGGCGTGGTTCCTCGCCGATCAGGAAGCCCGGATTCCCAGGCGGCGGACGCCGGCGGTCGTCGCGATCCGTCGCGCCCTGGGGCTGCTCAAAACGGAACCGGCGGGGGCGCGACGTTCACCGGCGCCGGCCTCCGATTCGCCGGGGGGGGAATAGACTCCGGAGCGGTCGGCTCGGGCGCGGGCGTCGGGGTGAACGGCGGGTTCTCGATCTCAAGAGCGCAACGAAAGCCAAGGTAGGTCAGCCGCTTGTCGGCCACCATCGGTTCGCGGGCCGAGCCGGCGCCGGACTTCCCCCCCTTGACGACCAGATCGTTCTTGCCCAACCGCGGGCGCGCGCCGACCGGGTTGTCGACCACCCGCCCGGCGAGCGTTCGATAGTAGCCGGGGTCGAAGGAGTCGGCCGTCCACTCGTAGACGTTCCCCCCCATGTCGAAGACGCCGAACGCCGACCTGTCCTCCGGGAACGACATGACGGCGTCGATCTGCCGGGGGGCGCGGGGACGCGCGTAGCGAGCGGGCTCGTTGCCCCAGGGGAACACCCGGCCGTCGTTCGAACGGGCCGCCAGCTCCCACTGCGCCTCGGTCGGCAAGCGTTTGCCGGCCCACTCGGCGTAGGCTTTCGCGTCGTCGGCGTTGACCATGACGATCGGCTGGTTCTCGGTCGGGGGCTTGCCGGCGGCGTCGGTCGTCGACCAGTTGCCGGGGGGGCGTCCGCGGTAGTTCGTCTCCGCCAGGAAGAGGCGGAACTGGCGGACCGTCACCTCGTGCTGATCGAGGTAATAGCCCGCGAGGTTCACCTTGTGTTCGGGGCTGGCGAACGTCGCGTCGCGGTCGTCCCCCATCGTGAAGACGCCGCCGGGGATGAAGACCATCGGCGCGCCGTCGCGGTCGCCGACGATCACCAGGGGCCAGCCGGACGGGTCCACGCCCGATTCCGTCTTGGCGGCGAATCCGGCCGGGAGCCGGTGACCGAGCGCGACCGGCTTCTCGGCCGGAACCGTCGGCGGCGTCGCGGCCGATTCCCCTGGCGGGGATGCTTCGGCGGGGTTGGTCGGCAGGACGAGCGTGGCGTTGCCCTTGACCTCGACGTCGGGCGCCCTGGCGACGACCACCGGCGGCGGCGGCGCGGGGGGTTCGGGGGCCGGCGCGGGGGGGGCGTCGGCCTTGACCGTGGGGCGGTCGAGGAACATCGGCAGGTTTTGCGAAGGCCGCTTCAGGGCGTCGCGGGCTTCGACGGCCGTTTTGGTGTTCTTGTACGACTTGACCAGATTCTCAAGGAGGGCGACGGCCTCGTCGGTCCGCCCGTCCTTGGCGGCCTCGCGCGCCCGGAGGTACATGGCGCGGGCCTCGACGTCTAGGTCGGGCAGGAGGGGCTCGACGGGCCCCTGGGCCATGGCGGCCTCGTCGGTCGGAACGTCGTCCGGGAATGGGCTCTTGGGAAACATCTGGTAGCCCAGATACAATCCCAGCCCGACGATCCCGACGAGCAAGGCGCTGGTGATCACCCGGGCCCGCTGGCGCGCCTCGTACGTGTCGAAGACCGGGGTCTCCTCGACGAGCGCCTTCTTCTCTCCGGGGTCGTCGCCGCCGCCGTCGCCGACCCTGGACGGCTTGGCCGTTTCGGTCGACTTGGCGCCGCGACGTCTTCGGGACGGTCGCGCGTCGGGGTCGTCGTCGGGTTCCGTCTTCCACATCCGGGGCAACGGTTGTTCCGGCGCGCGGGGCGCCTGAGACTTCGGCGCTTGCGGCTGATCGTCCTCGTTGGGGTCTTCCGACTCGGGCTCGTCGGCCAGCGCATATTCATCCGGTGCGTCACCGTTCATGACGGGAGTCCCAAGTGATCGGCTCGGGCGGGGAAGAAGGGCTGTTCTCAACTAGCCTAACGCGCCCGAGACGGATCGCCCACCCCGGAGCTTGATTCTCCGAGTTCCTTCGTTTCGCACAGTCGATGCGATCCGTGCGAGCGTCGGGAAATCGACCGGAGGTCGCGGCGACGGCTCGTGGCCC
>CALCIC010001036.1 GCA_937907405.1 uncultured Isosphaeraceae bacterium
CCTGGGACGGGCGCTGGGGGCGGACCTGGATCGGGCGGGCCGCGTCGTCGTCGAGCCCGATTTGACCGTCGCCGGCCGTCCCGAGGTCTACGTGATCGGCGACCTGGTCCACGTCGAGCAGGACGGAAAGCCCGTGCCGGGCGTCGCGCCGGCGGCCATGCAGATGGGCGAGCACGCGGCGCGGAACCTCCTGAGGGGCCTCGACGGCAAGCCGCGCGAGCCGTTCCGGTACGTCGACAAGGGCTCGTTGGCGACGATCGGCCGGGGCGCGGCGGTCGCCCAGATCGGTCGATTCAAGTTCTCGGGCTTCCTCGCCTGGCTGTCCTGGCTGTTCATCCACATCCTCTTCCTGATCGGCTTTCGCAATCGCCTCTTCGTCATGATGTCATGGGCCTGGTCGTACCTCAGTTACGACCGGGGCGCGCGGTTGATCACCAACCGGGTCGCGGGCCCCCTGGCCGACGATCTCGCCGAAGACCGCCCGCCGTCGCCTAAGTCCTCCCAGGGCGCGAGATAAGCGGTTCGACGGTCCCTCCGTCGATTATCGTGGCAATTCTCCGTCCGAGCGGCGAGAATCCGAATGCGGGGGGGCGACCCCCGTATTCGAGCGCCTCAACGAACTGAGACGAGATCGCCTGAGCGTCGACGCTCATACGGAGCCATCAGAATGACGATGAGAAGATCCGCGATTTGCCTCGCTTTGATCACGGCGACCCTCGGCTGTGGTTCCTCGATTGTGGGGGGCCGGGAGAACGGCCGACCGGGCGCGGCGTCGACCGGGCCGTTCGTCGTCGAACCCTACGTTCAACTCGGCGATCCCGCGGACCCCCGCAAGATCGACGGCCTGAGCATCCTCTGGCACGCCGAGGACGTCGACGCCGACTGGAAGGTCGAGTATCGGACGGCCGACGATCAGCCCTGGCGAGCGACGGCCGAGCCCCAAGGCCGACGAATCGCCGTCGTGAGTCAGCCGCCGCACCGGGTGTATCGGGGCGTCCTCCGCGACCTGGCGCCCGGCGTCGTCTGCTCGTATCGCGTCGTTCGAGGAGGCGAGGTCGTCTTCGCGTCGACCCTGAAATCGCCGAAGTCGAAGGACCAGCCCCATCGCTTCGCGGTCTTCGGCGACTGCGGGGCCGGGACCCCCGCCGAGAAGGCGATCGCCTTTCAGGTCCATCGCGCGAATCCGGACTACGTGATGATCCCCGGCGACATCGTCTACAGCCGAGGCCGGGTCTCGGAGTACCGCGACAAGTTCTGGCCGGTCTACAACGCCGCCGCGGCCGCGCGCGACGTGGGCGCCCCGCTGCTCCGTTCGACGCTGTTCGTGGCCGCCGCCGGCAACCACGACGTCGCCAATCGCGACCTGGAGAAGAACCCCGACGGGCTCGCGTTCTTCTACTACTGGGACCAACCGCGCAACGGCCCCGCCCTGCGCGAGGGAGGCCCCAACGTGCCGCGCCTGACGGGCCCCGAGGCGAACCGGACGGCGTTTCGCGAGTCGGCCGGCGACGCCTATCCGGGGGCCGGAAACTTCTCGTTCGACTACGGCGGCGCCCACTGGATGGTGCTCGACACCAACGCCTACATCAACTGGGCGGCCCCCGATCTGCGCGCCTGGGTGGAACGCGACCTCGCCGCCGCCGCCGACGCCGATTGGCGGTTCGTCCTGTTCCACCAGCCCCCGTTCAATTCCTCGAAAGCCCACTTTGGGAATCAGTTGAGCCGGGTGCTCTCCGAGACGTTCGAGGCCGGCAAGGTCGACGTCGTCTTCAGCGGACACGTCCACAACTACCAGCGGACTTACCCGCTCCGATTCAAAATGTCCGACCCCTCCGGCGGTCGGACCGAGCCGGGCGAACTGATCGACGGTTCGTTCGTCCTCGATCGGAAGTTCGACGGCCGAACCGTCACGCGACCCGACGGAATCATCTACCTGATCACCGGCGCGGGAGGCGCGACCCTGTACGACCCGGCCCAGGAGGACGATCCCACGACCTGGCAGGAGTTCACCTGCAAGTTCGTCTCCCGGGTTCATTCCCTGACCGTCGCCGACGTCGAGGGGCGGACGCTGACCGTCCGCCAGGTCTCGGCCGAGGGAGTCGAGTTGGACCGCTTCGAGTTGATTAAATAGGCGGTCGTCGGTCGCCGTCCGGAAACGCTTCTGAAACGCGCCGTTTGGTCGTGATCGGTCGCTCCACGCGCTCCCGCGACTCGCGCCGGATTTTTGTTGCGTCCGACTCGGCGATCGGGTGGGATATACTCAGGCGGAACTTGCTTGAGACGGGGATTGCATCGCACGTCGACCTGGCGCGAGGCGGATGAATGCGCGAAAGTTTGGAAAAGCACGACGGTTTCGCTCACAACCGCGCGCGCTGGGACTGGGCGAGCACGGCCGACTACGCGTATTTGATCTCGGGGGCGAGCACGCTGGAACAATCCGATCGGTCGGGCTGGATCGACGCGTGTCGGGTCGCGGATTCGTGCCCGGGCTATCGCGACGCGACGATCCTGGAATGGGGAAGCGGCAGCGGGCGCGTCACCCAGTATCTATGTCGGATGTTCCGGCGCACCCATGCGGTCGACATCGCCGGCGGCATGTTGAGCCTGATCGCCGAGAGGCGCTTGCCCGACCTGACGCTGCATCAGACCGACGGGGCGGGGCTGGCGCCGGGGATCGTGGTCGACGTCGTTTATTCGTACCTCTGCTGGATGCACAACCGCAAGGAGGACCTGCCGGCGATTCTGCGAACCTGCCGGTCGATCCTGAAGCCGACCGGCAAGCTGCTGTTTCAGCTTCCCGTGTACGACGAGCCGCGCGAGCCCCAGGCGTTCAGCGACGTCGCCTGCTGGACCCCTCGCGAGTTCCTCGATCTGGCGGACGAGACGGGGTTCTCCGTGGCGCGGATGACGGCGAGCGCCGGCGCGTTCGCGATGGACGCGGTGGGCGCCAACCATTTCGAGCTGCACGAATGGCGGCCTCGGTCTGATTCGCCGCCACGTCCCAACGGAGACGCCTGTGGAACGGGGACGTCGCCATGAGCATCGAGTCGGAGGGAACGCCCATGAATCAATCCGGCCCCTGCCCCGACGACGAGCAATTGCGCGCGTACGCGGAAGGACGGCTGGGCGCCGACGCGTTCGCGGTCCTCGCCACCCATGTGCGGAACTGCTCGAACTGCCGAGCGCAGGTCCTCGGCGGCGAGCCGACGATCGAGGACGACGGCCCGCGCAGCTTCCGGTTCGACACGACGGGAGACACCCTCGACGACGCCGAGCAGACCAACCCCCGAACCGACTACGACGCCACGCTCCACAAAGGGGACGGGGACAGCGCGGTGGCCTATCTGTTCCCCGATCGCCAGGGGGAGAATCTGGGTTGGCTCGGCAACTACGAGATCGAATACGAACTCGGCCGCGGCGGCATGGGGATCGTGTTCAAGGGGTTCGACCCCCACCTGCGACGGGTCGTGGCCGTCAAGGTCATGGCGCCGCAGTTGGCGGTCAACGACCGCGCCCGGCAGCGGTTCACGCGCGAGGCGCGCGCGGTGGCGACGATCAACCACCCCAACGTCGTCACGATCCACGCCGTCAGCGAGCACAGGAACGTGCCGTACCTGGTGATGGAGTACGTCGCCGGCGAGTCGCTCGAACATCGGATCCGCCATCGCCGCCCGCTTCCCCCGGTGGAAATCGTGCGGATCGCCGCGCAGATCGCCGACGGGCTGGCCGCCGCCCACGCCGTGGGGACCATCCATCGCGACGTCAAGCCCGCCAACGTCATGCTGGAGAACACCGTCGACCGCGTCAAGATCAGCGACTTCGGCCTGGCCCAGATCGCCCTCGACTGCGCCGAGCTGACGCCGACCGACCAGGTCCTCGGCACCCCCTCGTACATGTCCCCCGAGCAGGTCGAGGGGAAGGAAGTCGACCCGCGGAGCGACCTCTTCAGCCTGGGATGCGTGATCTACGCGATGGTCGCCGGCCATTCGCCCTTCATCGGCAGCCATCTGCTCGACGTCGTCCGCCGCGTGAGCGACTTCGACCCGGCCCGGCTCGACGAGGTCGACCCGAACGTGCCCAAGGCGCTCGCGGACCTCGTGGGCCGGCTCCTGGAGAAAGAGCCCGGCGATCGCCTTCAGTCCGCGGAACAAACCGCCGAAGCCTTGCGGGACCTCTTGACCGACGGCAGCCTGGATTCCTCGCGGAAGCTCGCCCCGCTGCTTTCTCCGGCCCTCGGCCTCGTCTCGCGAGACCCGCCCAGGCTTCGAACCGCCGGCCTGCTGCTCGGCCTCGTCGCGGCGATCGGTTCGTCGGGATGGTGGTATTGGGTCCACCCATGGTCGACCGCCGACCCGTCGACCACCCCCGCGTCGACCATCGACCCGTCGACCCCGTCGGCGTCGGACTCCCTCCTGGTGACGGTCTCGCAAAGCGGGCCCGCCCATTATTCGGACCTTCGCGAGGCCGTCTCCAGGGCGAAACCGGGCTCGACGATCCGGATCCTCGACGCCGGCCGGTACGAGGGGCCCATCATCCTCAACAACTCGCGACCGACGACGAATCTCACGATCGAATCGCCCAGGGGCGCCACCCTGTTCGCCAAGACGGCGATCCGCGTCCTCGTAATCCAGAACGTCTCGAACGTCACCGTGCGGGGCCTGAAGATCGATTGCACCAACGACCAACACGGCGTCGCGCTGTACATGAACGTCCCCGGGACGACTCTCGAGAATCTCCAGGTCGACCAGCCGTCGAGTTCGCAGCGGTCGGCCGTCTACCTCGCGAAAGGGACGCATGGGACGCCCGAGGCCCCCGTGCGATTGGTCGATCTCGACGTGACGTCCGGGGAGTTGGGGGTCGCGTTGATCGGCGAAGAGGGCTCCGCCGTCTCCTCGGTGAAGATCGAGCGGGGGCGGTTTCGCGGCGCCGGCACGCTCATCACCGTGGAAGGCGTGGTCCACGACCTCGCGATCTCCGACAGCCTCTTCATCGGCGGAATGCACGGCCTGGTCCTGAAGCTCACCAACCCGAAGCCCATCGTCGACGTCCTGGTCAGGAACAATACGTTCTTCGGCCTCAACCACTGGATCTACATCAGCAGCTCTCAGGTCGAGCCGAAGAACCTGACCGTCGCGCGCAACTTGATCCTCGATTGCAACGCATTCGAAATCGCGGGGTTCGATCCGCGGGACGTCGGTCCTCTTTGGTTCAAGGACGACGTGTGGCGAACCGACCTCGGGGGCGACGTCGAGCACGTCGCCCGAGCGGTCGACAAGATCCCCCTGCTCTCGACCGTCCCGACCGACCCCGAGTTCCTCCGGCCCACCGATCCGGCGACCGTGTCCGTCGGGAACGATCCAACGGACGCTTCAGCCTTCGCGGGCGCGATCCGCCCCGGCCGTCAGGCGTCTCCTCCTCCTTCAACTCCTTGACCACCGCACACGCCATGCAAGACGGGACCACGCCATGATGCGCGTTGACGACCATGCTCTTCCCTCGATCGACGCCCCCTCTCCCAAGGAGGCCCCCGCGCCTTCGCCGGCGGTTCCGTCCGCTCTGTCGACCGCCGAGCTGCGCCGATCGCTCGAAGCCGGCTGGCCTCGCGAGGACTCTTCCGAGGCCCCGCCCCCGAGCGTGCATCTGTCGTCCGCCGCGCCGGCCGCCCTGCAGTTTTCGGGATCGTCGCCGTCGAGCGTGCATCTGTCGTCCTCCGCGCCGGCCGCCGTTCGGTTTTTGGGATCGTCGCCGTCGAACGTCCACGTGTCGTCCTCCGCGCCGTCGGGCGTCCACCTGTCGTCCTCATCGCCGATCGCCGATCCGTACGAGGGCGGACGTTCGACCTGGAAGGGAGCGGAGTTCGGCGGCGCGGCGCCGGCGTCGATTTCCGGATCGGGGGGCCGCCACGACGACCTCGATCCGGCGTCGGGGCCGCCGCTGAAGATGGTTCACATCGGTCCCTCGTTGGTGCGCGCGGGGGTGGAAGTCTGGCTCAAGGGGCTATCTCGGTTCCTCGATCCCGCCCGACTGCAATTGACTCGATGCCTGGCGACGCACCCCGCGTACTTCGATCCGGAGCTGGCGTCCGAGTTGTCGGTGCCCGCGGAGGTCGGCGACCGCGACGCCGTCCGTCGGATCGTCGCGGAGAACGACGTGCTGATGATGTGGGGGCCGAGCGAGCTGACCGACTGGCTGAGCGACTGCCGCCCCCCCCTGACCGTGTTCGTCGCCCACGGCGAGGGGAGCTACACGCGCGGCTATCTTGAGGGCTGCGGACCCATCATCGATCACGTCGTGGCCGTCAGCCGCCGGGTGCAAGAGCGGGTCGCCGGCGATTATCCGACGACGGTGATCCCCAACGGCGTCGATACGTCGCATCTGGCCCGGAGCCTCTCACGCACCGAGTCGCGCGCGCGGTTCGGATTCGGCCCGGACGACTTCGTCGTCGGATACGTCGGCCGCTTCTCGCCCGAGAAGCGCGCCCACCGCGTCATCGAGGCCGTCGCGCAACTGCCTCCCAACATCAAGGTGCTTCTGGTCGGCTGGGGCCCGTTGCAGCCCCAGCTCCTGGAACTGGCCAACCGGCTGGTTCCGGGACGGTTCGCCATGACCGTCGGCAAGGGCTGCTTCGGCGATTATTACGAGGCCATGGACGCGCTCTGCATGGTCTCGGCCGAGGAGGGCTACCCGTTGGTGGTCCTGGAGGCGATGCTGTGCGGCCGTCCCGTCATCGCCACCGGGGTCGGCGGCGTCCCCGACCTGCTGATCGACCGGGTGAACGGCGTCGTCGTCTCGGGCGACGTCGACTCGATCCGCGCGGCGGTGCTGCTCTTGCAACGGCATCCGGAATGGGCGCGGGGCCTGGCGGCGGAAGCCAAGAAGATCGCCGACGAACGGGGCCACGCCCGCAGAATGGCCCGCGACTACGAAGACCTCGTCCATCGCCTCTGGCGCGAGAGGAACCACGCCGCCCCCTTGCGAAACGGCCGGCCGCGCAACGGCGCCGTTCCACTCGCGCGTTGATGCGGACGAGGGCGCCTGACGTCACGAATTCATCGTGGCGCTGGAATTATGAATTAAATTTTAGAAAAAAATCTGAGTCGGCGTTCCCCTCCCTCGGGCTTCGCGTGTAGATTGGACGGAGCGAAGTCTCTCGACATGCGGTCGGTGCGAATTCCGGAGCGTGGATTCCACCCCTCGGGGGGAGCGGGGTCGTCGCGCGCGAACTGCTTCCGAGAGCCGTGGAATCGCGTCGACCCGGATTATTCACGATGTTTGTCCGAGGATTCGTAACCCGCTGCCAGCATTACGGTTCAGTCGCTGTTAAGCTGGGTCGCTATTTGGGTGAGATCGGTTGCAATCGACCAAGGGTAAAGAGGTTGCGTCGATCGCCTAAAGAATTCGTGAACAACTTGGATTGTAGCCGGAACCTCGCCCGACGATGATCTGATGGGCGGAGGACGTGGAAGCTTCGTACCAGCCCGCCGGCAGACGCCGGGCGCCCGTTTTGAGAAGCGAGTGACACCGGCATGGTCCGCGCGCTGATTTCCTGGAGCTTGCATAATCGGTTGATCGTGATTCTAGGCACGATCGTCCTGATCGGAGTCGGGTTGCACTCGGCTCGCAACCTCAACGTGGAGGCGTATCCCGACCCGACGCCGCCGCTCGTGGAGGTGATCACGCAGAACCCCGGCGCCAGTCCCGAGGAGATGGAGCGGCTGATCGGCATCCCGCTTGAGACGGCGCTCAACGGCATGCCGGGGTTGAAGTTCCTGCGGAGCATCTCGCTGGCCGGGCTCAACGACATCAAGTGCCAGTTCGAGTACGGCACCGACTACTGGTCGGCCCGCCAGGAGGTGATCAACCGGATCGGCATGGCGGAGGGGCTGCCCGAGGGGGTCGCGCCGGGACTCTCCCCCTGGAGCCCGACCGGCGAGATCGTCCGGTACGTGCTCGAAGGCCCCGGCTACACGCCCAACCAGCTCAAGACGGTTCAGGACTGGGTCCTTCAGCGGCAGTTCAAGACGGTCCCCGGCGTCATCGACGTGACCGGCTACGGGGGGACGATCAAGCAGTACCAGGTGTTGCTCGACAGCCAGCTCATGAAGCGGTACGACGTGACGCTGGAGATGGTCACCGACGCGATTCGCCGGTCCAACGCCAACGTCGGCGGCGACATCCTTCCGCTCGGCTCCCAATCGCACAACGTCCGCGTCCTGGGGTATCTGGGCGAGGGGGTCGACCCGATCGACCCGGCCAACGCCGAGCAGTCGTACGCCATCGAGCTCGAGAAGTTGGAGGACGTCCAGGACGTGGTCGTCACCACCCACCAGAACATGCCGGTCTACATCCGCCAGATCGCCAAGGCGGTCGTCGGCTATCGACCGCGGCTGGGGGTCGTCGGCCGCGACGGCGATAACGACGTCGTCGAGGGCATCGTCCTGATGCGGAAGTACGAGAAGTCGGTCCCCACGTCGGAAGCCGTCCAGGCCAAGATCGACGCGATCAACGCCGGCAGTCTTCTGCCCAAGGGGATGAAGATCGTGCCGTTCAACCGGCGGACCGACCTGGTCCACGTCACCACCCACAACGTGCTCCACAACATGGTGGTGGGCATGGGGCTGGTGACCTTGATCCTGTTCGTCTTCCTGGGCGACCTGACCAGCGCGGCGATCGTGGCCCTGATCATTCCGCTGGCGATCTTGTTTTCGGTCTCGGTGCTGTACATGCAGGGCCAGTCGGCCAACCTGCTGTCGATCGGGGCGATCGACTTCGGCATCATCGTGGACAGTTCGGTCATCATCGTCGAGAACATCTATCGGCACATCACGGCGCGGGGGGCGGACCACGCCCGGCCGCTGATCGACCGGATCGCCGAGGCCTCGCACGAGATCGAGCGGGCGCTGTTCTTCTCGACCCTGATCATCGTCTGCGCGTTCATCCCGCTGTTCTCGATGACCGGACCGGAAGGGGCGTTGTTCGGCCCGATGGCCAACACTTACGCGTTCGCGATCTTCGGCGCGCTCGTGCTGGCGGTGACGCTGACGCCGGTCCTCTGCTCGTTCTTCTTCCACAACAAGAAGGAAGAGAAGGACACCTTCATCGATCGCATCATGAAGGTCCGCTACCTGGCGATGCTCAACCGGGTGCTCAACTACCGCTACTGGGTGCTGGCGGGGATGATGGGGCTGCTGGCGTTCACGATCATGCTCGTGCCGACGCTGGGGGGCGAGTTCATGCCCCAGCTTGAGGAGGGCAACCTCTGGATTCGGGCGCTGTTGCCCCGGACGGCCACGCTCGACGAGTCGGCGCGGCTGGCCCCCCGGCTCCGCCAGGTGATCGGCTCGATCCCCGAGATCCGGGGGGTGATGTCCCACGTCGGCCGCCCCGACGACGGCACCGACGTCACCAGCTACTTCAACATCGAGTTCAACGCGCCGCTGGTCCCGATGGAGCAGTGGCGGAAGAAGCCGGTCTATCTCCTGGGCCGCCAGGTCTGGGAACGGTCGATCACCCGCGAGGAGATCGAACAGGAGTTGAAGCTGAAGTTCCAGGACTTCCCCGGGGTCAACTTCAACTTTTCGCAGCTCATCCGCGACAACGTCGAGGAGGCGCTCTCGGGGGTGAAAGGGGCCAACTCGATCAAGCTGTTCGGCAACGACCTGAACGTGCTCGAGGAGGACGGGCAGCACGTCGCCTCGATCCTCAACACGGTCCCCGGCATCGACGACGCCGCTCTGTTCCACATCATCGGCCAGCCCAACCTCGAGGTCCGCATCGACCGCGAGGAGTGCGCCCGATACGGGCTCAACGTGGCCGACGTGGAGGCGGTGGTGCAGGTCGCCGTGGGGGGCCGGGCGTTCACCCAGATGGTCGAGGGGGAGAAGCGGTTCGACATCGTGCTGCGACTTCCCAAGGACCAGCGCGACGACCCCGAGGTGATCGGCCGGATCCCGGTCGACACCCCCGGCCAGGACGGCAAGCCGGGGGCCCGGATTCCACTCAAGCAACTGGTCCGGATCGACCCCCACAAGCCCGGCGCGTCGTACATCTACCGCGAGAACAACCGCCGCTACATCCCCATCAAATTCAGCGTCCAGGGGCGCGACCTCGCCTCGGCGATCGCCGATGCGCAGCGGCGGGTGGACGACCCGAACACCGGCGCGAAGCTGAAGCCGGGCTACGAGATCATCTGGTCGGGCGAGTTCGACCAGATGCAGCAGGCCAACGAGCGGTTGATGATGATCGTGCCGCTGTCGATCGCGCTGATCATGGTCCTTCTGTACGTGGCGTTCAACTCGACGAAGGACGCGCTTCTGGTCATGGCCAACGTGGTGGCGGCCACGATGGGAGGGGTCTGGGCGCTCAAGCTGACCGGGACGCCGTTCTCGATCTCGGCGGCGGTCGGCTTCATCTCGATCTTCGGCGTCGCCGTGCAGGACGGCGTCCTGCTGATCTCGTACTTCAACCAGATGCGGGGCGCCGGCCTGTCGGTCCGCGAGTCGGTGATGCGCGGGGCCGAGCTGCGGGTCCGGCCGGTGGTCATGACCTCGCTGACCGCGGCCCTCGGCCTCTTGCCGGCCGCCATGGCCGAGTCGATCGGCTCGCAGGCGCAGAAGCCGCTGGCGATCGTCGTCGTCGGCGGCATGCTCGTCACCCTGATGTTGACGCGTTACCTGATGCCGGTGCTCTACAGCTTCTTCCCCGCCCCCAAGGGGCACACCGCCTGCGGCGAGGACCTGATCGAAGGCTCGCACTACAGCGACCGCTACTTCCCTTCCCGACGTCACTCGCCGTCGCCGGAAGACCCGAGCGACGTCGGCCTCGGCTCCGAGGAAGACGACGGCGGCGACGCGACCCCCCCCGGCGCTGAAGAAAACCAAGGAAGCTCGTCATGAAAATCGCCTGGAAACTCCCGGCTTTCGCGCTGACCGCCGCGGCCGTCGTCGGCTGGTTGGCCGTCGATCAAGAAAACAGGACGCGCGCCCTCTCGGTTTGGCGTCAAATCTCGGGCGCCGGGATGCACGGCGAACCGCTCCCCCGGAAGGACTGGCTCGCCTCGCCCGACCGAACGGCGTCGCCCCTCCCCCCCGGCGTGGTCGAGGTGACCGAATCCCCGGCCGCCGCGATCGGCCTCAAGACCACCACCGTGAAGATCCAGACCGAGCCGGTCATCCTCCGGCTCACCGGCGTCACCGACTACGACCCCGCGACGTTGACCGTGGTCCGATCGATGTTCGATTCCCGGATCGACAAGGTGCTCGTCGACTTCGGCGCCGTGGTGGCCGTCGGCGATCCCTTGCTCGAACTCTTCAGCACCGACCTGGCCCAGGCCAAGAGCGACTACGAGACGGCGCGGAGCCAGTGGACCCGCGACAAGAAGGTCCTCGACTACAAGGCCCCCCTCGCCAAGAGCGAGACGATCCCCCGCAAGGAGCTGATCGAGATCGAGAACGACGAGAGCAAGAGCCGGCTCCAGATGAAGCTCGCCAAGGACAAGCTGCTGGTCTACGGCCTGACCGAGACCGAGATCGCGGGAATCCAGAACGAGGACGGGGTCCAGAAGGCCCGCCTGATCCTCCGCTCGCAGGCCGACGGAATCGTCCTCAAGCGCACGGCCGTGCCGGGCAACTACTACGACGCCAAGGACGAACTGATGGAAATCGCGCCGCTCGACCATCTGTGGGTGCGTGGCAGCGTCAGCGAGCTCGACGCCGACAAGGTCGAGATCGGCCAAACCATCCGGGTCATCTTCCCGTACTCCGACCAGACGATTTCCGCCGAGGTCAGAGGCATCGACAAGGCCATCGACCCCGAGACCCGCTCCGCCAGGTTCCGGACCTCGATCCCCAATCCCGGCAGGCGGTTCAAGGCCGGCATGTTCGTCCGCGTCCTCCTGGAAGTCCCCCCTCGCCCCGGCGAGACCGTCATCCCCCGCGAGTCGATGGTCTCGATCGACCGCGTCGACTTCGTCTTCGTCCAGCAGCCGGGGCCCGAGCGTCGATTCGAACGCCGCAACATCCTCGTCTCCAAGGAGACCAGTGACTGGGTGATCGTCGCCCGCGAGACCTCGGAGCACCCCGGCCTCGTGGTCGGCGAGACCGTCGCCGTCAACGGCAGCCTGATTCTTGAGCAAATGTACGAGGATCGGCTCATCGTCGAAGGCAAGACCTCGACCGCGCGACCCAGGGACGACGAGTCGTTCGGCAAGCCCCAGAAGGCGAGCACGCTCAAGTCTCATTGACGCTCCCCTCGCCGTTGAATGGCTCCAGTTCGAGGCGCCTTCGGCCGATCAATGGAAGGTGCCGGTCGTCTGGATTCGATCGGCCGCGCCAGGGGCGGTGGAACCGGCCGGGCGGAGCAAACGGTTGAGGCGGTGAAGGGGACGGAACCCTCGACCCCTCAGGGCCTTGGACCCGCCCGGCGAGGAAGGCAGACGAGCCTTCCTCGCCGGGCGGGCCCCGCCGCGCCGTGAATGGGGAAGGAGCCCGCGGGATCATGAAGTCCTTCTCGATTCGACCGAGCGCCCTGCTCGGCGTCGTTCTTCTCCTGGCGTGCGGCGCCGCTCACGCTCAGGGGCCCCCCCAGGAAAGCGAGGAAGTCGAAGTCCTCGGCGTCGGCGAGTCGCGGCTCGGTCGCGCGCCGGGCAGCGGCGCGGGCTCGCAGGTGAATTCGCCCGTCACCGGCCAGATCCTGGGGGGGCGGCCGGGGGTCTCGACCCCCCGCAGCGTTCCGACCTCGGTCTCCATGCCCGATACGATCCTGCCGACCGTGAACCAACAGCCGATCACCGCGCCCGAGGTGGAGCCGATCTCGCC
>CALCIC010001037.1 GCA_937907405.1 uncultured Isosphaeraceae bacterium
ACGAGCAAGTGGAGTGGGACGCCCCCCCTTGCCGCCTGACCGTCCACTCACTTAAAAGACGCTTACCCGCCAAGATCCCTCCGCTAAAAGACGCTTACCCGCCAAGATCCCTCCGCCGCCGGCTCGCCGCCGCCTCGCGATCAGCGCCCCGGGGGCCGCGTCCTTGCCGCCGCGCTCCGAACCATCGGGGCCCGCTGGATCGGCGCCCGCCCCGGGGCCGCAAGGCTGAAATCGGTCGTGTACGCGCCCCCCGGCGCGCCGTCGCCCCGGCCGGAGAGCAGGTTTCCCGACGTGTCGGCGACGCCTCGGTTCAGCGTGCTGCTGGCCAGGCCGTTGACGACCAGCCGGGCCAGGCCCGCCGAACCCAGCCCCCGGGCGAACGTCAGTGTCACGGCGTACCGCGAGGGATCGTAAACCGCCGACGCGATCGCCACGTAGGAATCGTCGCGAGTGCCGTACCGACCGTCGCGGCCGAGATTGTAGACGTAATACCCGTAGTTCCCCAGGTCGACGGCCCGAGCCGGGTCGAGCGGCTTGCTGAAGCCCAGCACCATCCCCGTCACGCCCCCCGCGCCGTAGATGAGCTGCTGGCTGGTCACCCGCGGCGGGACCACGTCCACCGGCGCGGGGGAGGGCTGAGTGACGATGTTCAGGACGGCCGTGACGGGGGCGCCGAGCGTCGCGCCGCCGGCGGCGCCCCCCAGGAATAGGCCCACGGTCCGGGTCCCGGCGTCCGCGACCGCGTTGAGGATCGGCACGGAGAAGCTTGCCGTCGTCTGGCCGGGGAGGAAGGTCGCGTATCCCCAGGTCGGCGTGTAGTCGACTCCCGGCGCGGCCGTGCCGCCGTACGTCGCGTAGTTCACGTAACTGGTGGCGCTCAGGTCGGCCCCGCTCCGGGTGATCGTCACGGCGACCGAACCCGAGGTGGAGTAGGTCCCATAGCTCGACGCGCTGAACGCCAGCGACGGCGGCAGGTCGTTGGTGATCGCGATCACGGCCGTCGACGGCGTCTTGAGCGTCGCGCCCACCGTCGGCTGACTCAGCGTCAAGACGACGTTCGAGGTCGTGGTCGTCCGCGACGGGTTCGGCAAGAGTTGAATCCAGATCGACTTCTGAAACTCGTTCGGCTGGAACGTCAGGGTCCCCGACGCGCTCACGTAATCCACTCCCGCCATCGCAGAAGGCGCAGCGCCGGGGGTCGTGGCGTAGTTGACCGAGACGGTCGCGTTGGGGTTGCCCGAGCGCTGGACGTCGATGCGCACCCAGCCCGCGAGGACGGTCGTCGTGTAGGTCGTCGACGAGAGCTGAATCTCGACCGGCACGGCCGAGACGGCGTTCGAGAATTCCGACGTATCGTTCGTGGCGAGGTTGGTCGCCGTGGCGGCGATCCAGGCGGAAGGCTCGACGTCGCCGGTCGCGGCGGCGCTGAACGCCGCGAAGCCGGTTGCGTCGGTCGTCACGTACGCGCCCCCCACGAGCGTCTTCCCCTGGCCGAAGCCCGACGGGTCGGGGATCGGGCTGCTGAAGAACTGGAGGTAGAAGGTCGCGCCGGGAACGCTGACGAGCGTCCCCTGGATGGTCCCCCCCGCGCCGTTGAGCGCGGCGGTCAGAACCGGACTGGCTTGAAGGTTGTTCGGCCCCGGCGCGACGGCGGGGGGGACGAGGGCGATTCCGCTCTTGCCGTTCTGGAAGATGCTGTTCGACAGCACCGCGTCGCCGACCCCCGACTCGATCTGAACGCCGGCGATGAAGTTGAACGCGATGACGTTGCCGACGGTCGCATCCGCGCCGCCGACGAAGTTGGCCGACGCCGAGCCGCCGACGATCACGCCGTGGACCTCGTTGGCCAGCGGCCGTTCGCCGGAGACGTCGGCGCCGATGTTGTTGCCCTGAATCCAGTTGCCGGTCGTCGCCGCCCCGTCGAGTCGGACGCCCCAGTGGTTGCCGGAGATCACGTTCAACGCCGAGGCCGAGGACCTGGACCCGCCGATCAGGTTGCCGGCGGAGTTGTACACGAACACCCCCTCGTGCGCGTTGGGGATCGCGGCCGTCCCCGTCGCGTCGGCGCCGACGAAATTCCCCTGGACCACCGTCCGGGTCGTCGCGAGGCCCGAGAGCGCGATCCCGATCAGGTTGCCCGAGATCACCTGGCCCCCCTTGCCGTCGCCGAGGATCCGGCCGTCGCTCGAATCCAGGATCAACACCCCTTCATGCGCGTTGCCGAGGTCGACCTTGCCGGTGACGTCCGTGCCGATGAAGTTGTTCTGGATCACGGTCCCATTCGCGATCTGCCCGTAGACGCCGACGCCCCGGAGGTTCCCCGAGACCACGTTGCCGGGGCCGATCGTGTTCCGGGGGGCGTAGACCGCCACGCCTTCCCCGAAGTTCCCCTTGATCGCCTTGCCGTCGGCCGTCAGGCCGATCAGGTTGGCCGATACGACGTTGCCGGCCGCCGACGCGCCGTAGAGACGGACGCCCGCCCCGCCGTTCGAGGAGATCGCGTTGCCGTCGATCCAGTTGGTCCCCGAATCGTCGATCCGGACGCCGTCGCCTTCATTGCCCGGGTTGCTGGTTCCGAACCGGTAACCACCCCCGGGCGCGAGGCCGATGATGTTGGACCGGATGATCGTCTCGGTGACGGTCGTCGCCGGGGCGCCCGTCCCCAGCACATGGACGCCGTCGCCCGCATTCCCTGAGATCACGTTGGCCGCCGCGTCGCTCGTCCCGCCGATCAAGACGCTCGAAGCGCGAACCAGAACGCCGTCGGACGCTTGCCCGCCAGCGAAGCCGTTGCCGAGCAGAACGTATCGGGTAAGGCCGATGCTCATCACGCCGATCTGGTTTCCCGAGACCACGGCCCCCGTCGCGCCCGGATCGAGGACGATCCCCTCCAGGCCGTTGCCCGTGATCACATTGCTGTCCTGGGGGTTCTCGCCGCCGATGGTCGTGTTTCCAGCCTGGACCAGAACCCCGACTCCCGAGTTCGCCCCGCGGATCACCGCGACGTTGTCGGGCTCGGGCAAGGGATTCCCCGTGTCTGCCGCATCGACTAGATACACCGGGTAATCGCCGATGAAATTGCCCTGAATCAGCGTCCCCTTCACCGGGTCGCCTTGGAGGTCGAACTGGTCGACCTGGACGCCGGTGTGGAAGCCGGCGATCGCCATCCCCCGGATCGCGACCTGTTTGGCCTCGATCTCCAGACCGATCGGCGCCAAGGACGGATCGATCGCCGAACCGTCGAGGACCACGGTCACCTTGGCGTTCTGGCCGTCGCGGGCTACGAGCGTGTTGGGAGTCGAGAAGATGTAGTGCGCCGTCATCGGGCTGGCCGCGAGGTCGGCGGGATAGCGGTACGGCACCCCGTTATGCCCCTGCGAGTAGCCGTCGATGATTAGCGGCCGGGTGATCGCCGGCAAGGGCGATTCAAGCCGGATCGTCCAGACCTGGGTGGCCGGGTCGAACCCCGGCGCGGGCGAATCGAGGAGCGGGGCGACGCCGGCGGGCATCTGGAACACGACGTCGTTCGCCCCCGGCGTCTGGTTCGCCTGGATGATGGCGTACCGCAGGGTGCCGGGCGTATTGGTATCGCCCGCGTCCGTGACGTAGAAGGTCGCCAGCAGCCTTCGTCGTTCGAGTCCGTCGAAGACGAGGCGGCGATTACGTCCGCGACGGGTTCGCGATCCAGTTTGCTCCAGCGCCCCGCGGATTAAGAGTGACACGGCGTCGATCGTCCTCTCGCCAGGGTAGGCGCTTGCGTCAGTTGCGCGATCTCGAATTCCACCTTGATACAAAACCTACTACACGAACGCATGGTATGCCAATCGAGGTCGTGACACGGTCGATTCTCTAGGCTTCGCTTCCACTTCCGCCAATTTCATGAACGGATTCTTGGTTTTCCCCTTCTTCCACCCCATCATCAAAGCATTCGCCGCGGTTCGGACTGAGACACGCTTCATCTGGAAACCCAACGATGCCGATCACGCTGACCTGCACCAGTTGTGGGAGTTCATACCAGCTCAAGGACGAGTTCGCCGGCCGCAAACTGAGGTGCCCCGGCTGCGAGAGCGTCCAGGTCGCGCCCGAAGCCTCGATCGACCCGGCGGTGGCCCACTCATGGGAGTCGCACGAAACCGAAGGGGACGAACTCCACTCCGCGTTTCGTCACGATAAATTCTTGCGGCTCATGTCCCGAAGACGGTGGCGGGTGTGGGATCCCCTACCTGGACGACGCGATAGGTCGGCGTCGTAAATCCTGATTGCTGAGGGATTTGGCCCATGTCGACTGGATCGGCCTCCCGACATCTAGAGCGGGGTGACCACCAATCTCGGAACATGAGCCATAATCGCTTGTCTCGGCGGCGACGTGGCTCGCCCCGCCGTCTTGAACCGAGTACACGCCCTTCAGGCGATGGCGGCGGCGGAACCCGCTCAACGCCTCGATGTAATGCTCGGCGTCGTTCTTCGGCAGGCAGACCGCCTCCATCCGACCGGTATGCACGACCAAGAAGAGTAGGATGTTGACCGTGCCGTGGCGGACGTACTCGAACTCCTGACGCTCGATCAGGCCGGGGACCGCTCGTCGGATGGGCGATCGCTCCAGAGCTTGGAAGTCGGGGACCTCGTCGCCGCAGGCGAGGGAGACGGCCACGCATGGTGTGAGCCCTCCAGCGAGCGAGGAGACACTCCCAGAATACGGCCGTCTCGAATTCCTTGCACTACTTCAGTCCAGGTCCACTAGGTCCTCAATCAAAAAGTTTCGGGTCGTCAGCCGGGGGGAGAGGGGAACATTCGCCCATACGATGGTCCGTTCTCAAAGGCCGTTCGTCATAGGATCAACGGCGACCGCTTGCCGGCGGCCTCGTCCATGAAGCCCTGGATGCGGCCGACGAGTTCCTCGGCGTCGGGGGTGACCCCTTCGAGGATCAGGGCGTTCGACCAGAGCTGGAGGCCGCACTGCTTGATGAAACCATCGTGGTCGGTGTTCGACGTCAACTTGCAGAGGCGGCGGATCAAGGGGGACGACGGGTTGACTTCGAGGATGCGCGACGTCTCGGGGACGTCTTTGTTGGCCATCTTGAGGATGCGCTGCATCTGCATGGTCAGGCCGCCGTCGGAGTTGACCAGGCAGCAGGGGCTGTCGGTCAGCCGGTGCGACTCGCGGACCTCGCGGACCCGGTCGCCGATCGCCTGGCGGAACAGGTCGAGCACGCGCGGGAAGCCGGCCTCGGCCTGCTTCGCGTCGTCCGCCTTCGGCTTGTCGGCGTCGGATTCGGCGTCGGCCGGGGCCTCGGGGAGCTCCAGGTCGTCGGAATCGATCGAGGTCAAGAGCTTGCCGGCGTGCATCCCGAGCGCGTTCATGACGAAGTCGTCGATGGGCTCGATCAGGTAGAGGACTTCGAGGTTCCGCTTGCGGAAGATTTCAAGGTTCGGGTTCTTCTTGATCGCGGCCAGGTCGGGGCCGCCCAGGAAGTAGATCCGCTTCTGGCCCTCGGGCATCCGGGCGATGTACTCGTCGAGCGCGACGTTCATCGTGGCGTCGGCGTTGTGCGACGAGGCGAACCGGATCAGCTTCGACAGCCGATCGCGGTGGATCGGGTCGACGATCGCCCCTTCCTTGAGCAGCGTGCCGAACTGGTCGGTGAACGTCTGGAACGCCTCGGGCTGGTCCTTGGTGA
>CALCIC010001038.1 GCA_937907405.1 uncultured Isosphaeraceae bacterium
AGGTCCCCAAGGGGAAGCCCGGCGACACGTTCCTCGACTGGATCGGCGGCTACTATGAGACCGCCTACTCCACCAACCCGCACTGGAAAGCCAGGATCGAGACCCTGCCCAAGCACCCGATCGCCAGCGGGGTCGAGCCGTTCGAGATCGGCGACGAGTGGTACTTCAACATCCGGTTCCGCCCCGACGGCAAGGGGGTGACGCCGATCCTCGTCGCCAAGCCCGACGACAAGACCCGCCAGGGCGTCTCCGCCTCGCCCCGCGGCCCGTACAAGCACATCGTCGAGGCCAAGGGCCGCGAGGAAATCCTCGCCTGGGCCGTCGAGCGGCCCGACGGCGGCCGCGGCTTCGGCTTCACCGGCGGCCACGACCACGCCAACTGGGGCGACCCGAACTTCCGCAAGCTCGCCCTCAACGCGATCCTCTGGACCGCCGGCCTCGACGTCCCCCCCCAGGGCGTCAAGAGCGACGTCGGCGCCGACGACCTCAAGCGGAACCTCGACCCCAAGAAGTGAGCCCGGCGCGTCAAGCTTCCCAAATATCGACAGCCCGACGCGCGCGTCCCTTCTCCCGGGGGGAGAAGGATTGTATGCGACGACATGTTTCGCTCCCATACTCATCAGAAGGAACGCCACTTGAGCAAATCCAACTGGATTCACGTCATGATCGGACTGGCGACCGCCGGCGGGTTCGCCTCGGCGCGGGTCGAGGCGGCCGATCCGGCCTCACGAGCCGGAATCGAGCGGTCCGGGTTCGACGAATCGGTCCGTCCCCAGGACGACTTCTTCCGGTACGTCAACGGCGACTGGATCAAGAAGACCGAGATCCCCCCCGACCAGTCGCGGTGGGGGACGTTCAACAAGCTGATCGACGACAGCGAGGCCGCCCTCCGCACGATCATCGAGGAGGCCGCCAAGTCCGACGCCCCGGCCGGCTCCGAGGCCCGCAAGATCGGCGACCTCTACAACACCTTCATGGACGAGGCCAAGGCCGACGGGCTCGGCATGAGCCCGGTCAAGGCCGACGTCGATCGGATCTTCGAGGCCGGCGACAAGGCCGCGTTCCTCCAGGTCCTCGCGGACCTTCAGCGCGAGGGGGCGAGCGGGCTGTTCGGCTTCTACGTCGACAACGACGCCAAGCAGTCCGACCGCTACATCGTCTACCTCGGCCAGGGGGGGATCAGCCTTCCCGACGAGTCGTACTACCGCGACCCCAAGTTCCAGCCGATCCGCGACAAGTTCGTCGCGCACATCGAGAAGATGGCCGAGCTGGCCGACGCCCCCGACCCCAAGGACGCCGCCGCCCGCGTGCTCGACGTCGAGACCAGGATCGCCAAGCACCACTGGGACCGCGTCAAGCGACGCGACCGCACCCTGACCTACAACAAGAAGTCCCTCAAGGAGCTTGAAGCGCTGGCGCCGGGGATCGACTGGGGGGCGTACTTCAAGACCCTGGGCGCGCCCGAGATCGCCGAGGTGATCGTCTCCGAGCCCGACTACTTCACCGCCCTGGCGAAGCTGCTCGACGAAGTCCCGCTCGACGACTGGAAGATGTGGCTGGCCTGGCACGTGGTCCACGACGCCGCGCCGATGCTGAGCAAGCCGTTCGTCGACGAGAACTTCGCCTTCTACGGCCGGACCCTCTCCGGCGCCCCCGAGATCCGCCCGCGATGGAAGCGGGGCGTCGAACTGATCTCGGGCTCGATGGGCGAGGCGCTGGGCAAGCTCTACGTCGAGAAGCACTTCCCCGCCTCGGCCAAGACCCGCATGAAGGAGCTGGTCGCCAACCTGGTCGCCGCCTACCGCGAGGACATCGGCACGCTCGACTGGATGAGCCCCGAAACCCGCAAGAAGGCCCTCGACAAGATGGGCAAATTCACCCCCAAGATCGGCTACCCCGACAAGTGGCGCGACTACTCCAAGCTGGAGATCAAGTCGGGCGACCTGCTGGGGGACGTCCGGCGGGCCGACGCGTTCGAGATCGCCCGCAGGTTCGCCAAGCTGGGCAAGCCGATCGACCGCACCGAGTGGGAGATGAACGCGCACACGGTCAACGCGTACTACAACCCGACGATGAACGAGATCGTCTTCCCCGCCGCGATCCTCCAACCGCCGTTCTTCGACGCCGACGCCGACGACGCGGTGAACTACGGCGCGATCGGCGCGGTGATCGGCCACGAGATCGGCCACGGGTTCGACGACCAGGGATCGAAGTCCGACGGCGACGGCAACCTGGTCGACTGGTGGACCGACGCCGACCGCAAGGAGTTCGACGCCCGCGCCCAGAAGCTGATCGAGCAGTACAACGCGTTCGAGCCGCTCCAGCTCCCCGGCCAGAAGGTCAACGGCGCGCTGACGATCGGCGAGAACATCGGCGACCTCGGCGGCCTGACGATCGCCTACAAGGCGTACAAGCGGTCGCTCGACGGCAAGGAAGCCCCGGTGATCGACGGCCTCACCGGCGACCAGCGGTTCTTCATGGGCTGGGCGCAGGCCTGGCGCGGCAAGATCCGCGACGCCGAGCTGTCGCGACGGCTCGCCACCGACCCGCACTCGCCCGCCGAGTTCCGCTGCAACGGCGTGCTCCGGAACATGCCCGAGTTCTACGCCGCGTTCGGCGTGAAGGAAGGCGACAAACTCTGGCTGCCGCCCGACCAGCGCGTTCGGATCTGGTGACCGCGGCCAAACCCGAAAGCGAGTAACTCCACCGTCACCGATCGACTCGATCTATCAGCCCGACGCGCAAGCGAGGGTTAATTCGGCATTGGTTGCGACGACCCCCGCGAACTTCCCCGGGCGATTCCCTCGCTTGCGCGTCGGGCTGGTATTTCGAGTTCCTGGGCGCCCTCCCGGATCAACAAGCCGCGCTAAAGCTGCTCGTAACCGCGTCGGCCGACCTCCTCGTAAAAGAGGGCGAGCGACAGCACGTAGAGCGGCGCCGTCGCAAGCACGCCGACGCCGAAGAAGAACACGCCGCATCCGGCCGCGGCGGCGATGAACAGGTGCAGGACCGTCACCGGCAGCCATTCGTCCCTAAGCGTTCGGAAGCTCTTGATCATCGCCCCCGTGGCCGGCAGTTCGGCGTCGACGATCAGCGGGAAGGTCAGCATCAGCAGGCCGGCGGCGATCAGGCCGGGGAGCACCAGGACCGCCAGGCCGAACGCGACGAGGACGGCCGTCAGCACCGCGCCGAGCGCCACGTCGAACCAGTTGTCGGGCGCCTCGAAGAGATCCATGACCTGGGGCCGCCGGCCGCGAATCTGTCCGAGGGCCATGCGGACCGCCCCTCCCAGCAACAGGCCGGCGCCGGCCGCGCGGACCAGCCAGAACAGCGACGAATCGTCCGGAGAGTCGAGGCCCAACAGCCAGCCGAAGTAGCTGGATCGCGCCGCGAACCAGACGATCCGCAGGCTCAACTCGCCGGCGCCCATCGCGGCGATCGCGGCGAGCGTCGTCAGCGACCAGGTCGGCCACTCCATGCGGTACAGGCTCCAGGCGTCGCCGAGGAGCTGGAAGCGGACGGTGGGACGAGCCGAGGATGCGGCCGTCGCGGTCGCGACTTGCGTCATGTGAACCTCCTTGACGAGAACGTGATCGTAGCCCCGTCCCGGCGCGCGCCGAGGGCGCGGAAGTCGGCGCCTCGGAAAGCGCGTCCGACTTCGCGCCGATCGCCCGGGAACGGCTGCTTTTTATTCGGTTCGACGGATCGAATATTGAAGCCGTCTCACTTCGAGGCGGGCGACTCCTCGGCCGGCTTGGCCGGGGTCTCCGCCTTCGGGGCCGCGAAGGTCTGGGGAGGGATGAGCTTGCGGGCGCGGGGCTCGCCGTAGGGGGCGGTCGGCTTCTGGTCCTTGGGCTCGACGATCTTGTGCTCCTGATCGAGCGCGACGTCGGTCATCTCGGTGACGATCCCCGACGGCCAAACGATGGTCATCTTCTTGATCGGATTGGGGCCGACGCCGATCACGAGTCGGGGGTCGTTGGCCGATTCGAGGCTCACGCCCCCCTTGAGCTGCCGGCAGATGATCCGCTCGCCGTTGTCGACCATGACCAGCGTCCCGACGGCGTCGCGGTTGCTTTTGGTCCCCTGGAGCGCCAGGCGGACCCAGTGGCGGCCGTCGGTCGGCGTGTCGTTGCGGAGCACGGCCGCGTGACGGTCTTTCTCGTTGATGACGATGTCGACGTCGCCGTCGTTGTCGAGGTCGCCGAACGCCACGCCGCGGCCGACGTGCTTCTGGTCGAAGTAGGGCCCGACGTCGCGGGTCGAGAGTCGGAACCGCTTGCCCTGCATGTTGCGGAACAGGAGCGGAATCTCCTCGTAATCGACCGGCTGGCCGAGCAGGTGGCGGTTGTCGTCGACGTGGCCGTTGGTCACGAAGGCGTCGGGCCAGCCGTCCTTGTCGAAGTCGAACAGCCCCGCGCCCCAGCCGACGAACGGCATGGTGTCCGACGCCATCCCGAAGAAGGCCGTGTTGTCGAAGAAGACCCCGTTGCCGAGGTTCTGGTAGAGGGTGTTGTACTCGGCGACGAAGTTGGTGACGTACAGGGCGGGCAGGCCGTTGCCCTCGACGTCCTCGGCGTCGACGCCCATTCCCGACTGCGCGCTGCCGTTGATGTCGTAGGCCGCTCCCGAGACTTCCGTGACGTCGTCGAACGTGCCGTCGCCGTGGTTGAGGAATACGAAGTTGGGCGTCATGTCGTTGGCGACGTAAAGGTCGATCAGGCCGTCGTCGTTGAGGTCGGCCGCGACCACGCCGAAGCCGTGGCCGTCGTCGCGGGGGTTGGGCGCGCGCTCCGTCGCCGCGACCTGGACCATCTTCTTCTCGCCGGTCTTGGGATCGACTTGCTCGCGCTCGACCGTCTCTCCGGGCTTTTCCTTCTCGACCAGGATCACCTTGTCGTAGACGTCGGTGAACGTGCCGTCGCCGTTGTTGTGATAGAGCATATGCTTGGTCGTCTTGACCGATCGCGGCGACGTGTAGAGCCAGATCTTCTTCTCGGCGTCGCCGATGTTCATGTGGTCCTCGGGGTAGTTCCAGACCCCGTAGACGGCGACGTAGACGTCAAGGAAGCCGTCGTTGTCGTAATCGAGCATCGCGCCGCCGGACGACCAGCGCTGGACGTCGATTCCGGCTTCCTTGGAGACGTCCTTGAAGGTGCCGTCGCCGTTGTTGAGGTACAGCTTGTTGCGGTCGTAATTGCAGAGGAAGACGTCGCGGTCGCCGTCGTTGTCGACGTCGCCGACGATGATCCCGTGGCAGTAGCCTCGGAAGTCCAGCCCCGACCCCTCGGTGACGTCCTTGAACCGACCGCCGCCGAGGTTCTTGTAGAGTCGGTTGGGGCCCTTCTCGGCGGTCCCCAGCGGCAACAGGGTGGCCGACGCGAAATACAGGTCGACCAGGCCGTCGCCGTCGTAGTCGAAGATCGCCACGCCCGAGCCGTTGGCCGTCGGGAAGTGCTTCTCGTGCTGGGTGCCCGAGAAGTGCGTGAAATCAACGCCCCACTCGCGCGAGACCTCCGTGAATCGAAACGGGCTGGACTCGGTCTGCTTCGTCAGCGTGACCGAAGTCGTCAGGACCGACATCCGGTCGCCCTTGATCGAGGAGACGACCTTGGTGTGCGGTTTGCTTTCGACCAGAGAGCCCAACGGAGATTCCGTGGACTTGGTCGCGGCGGCCGTCGGCGCATCCTCCGCCTTCGGATTTCGCGCCTCCCCCGGCGCGTCCGAGAGGCCGCAACCGGCGACGGCGACGGCGACCGCCAGAAGCGCCGCGATTCCCCGGAAGCCGATCCGTCCCGCGTCGCGCGACGCGGGATCCAAACGAGACGTCCAACGCATGAGAGATCCTCGGGACGCCCGACCAGCCGACACGCCAGGACTTGATGGATGAATTCGAGAACAAGCCGAGCGCCGACCCGTTCGGAATGCCGCGGGCGTCGATGTTTCTGTCGCAATCACGGGTCGGCGTTCGGATTGTAGCACGTGCTCGTCCCTTCTGTCTCACCCACCTCGCGCCGCCGTTCAAGGATCGACGGCAGGCGCGCCCCGGTCGACGCCGCCCAAAATGTCGAGCCTGACCATGCATTCGGCACAGATTGTGTATCTTATTGAGCTATGGTTCGCGACGATCTGACTATTCGGTGAAATGGTCACGTTGGGCTCAAGTAGGCAAGCCCCGTCGAAGATTCCATCAAACAGCAACCGGCGCTTGAGCGATAAACGGTGAAGAGAACACCCAGGTCGGGCGCCCATCATCCGGGGAGACAACGCATGCAACGTCTCGTAACCGCAACAATCTTGACGGGCGTTCTCGCCGCTTCAGGATTATTCGGCGGACGGGGGGCTCAGGCCGCGCCGGCGCCCTCGAGTTATTCGAATGTCGAACGATCGATCGCCACGATCCGCACAGGCTGGGACCGGCCGGGCGCGCCGGAGGACCCCAATGCTCCGGGATGGAACCTCTTCTTCAACGCGATCCTCGACGACCTCAAGTCGTATTCGACGGCGACGACTCCGACCGCGCGGCTGATTCCGCTGAACCGGCTGTATCAGATGTCGGCGGCGATGGCCGCCGCGCCCTGGCAGCCGGCGCAGACGGTCCGCGAGGAGTTGCGCGCGTGGCTCCGGCCTCGGGTCCGGCTCGCCTGGGCCGAGCGCCGGCTCGACGACACGGTGCGCGGGCTGCCCGCCTCGTCCGATCCCGACGTTCAGGCGAACCGCCAGCGGTGGGTCGACTTCGTCGACAACGACCTGGGCAAGTCGCTGAGCGACTATCACGCCGCGACGACGGTCGCCCAGCGGCAGAGCGCCCTCGACGGGATTCATCAGGCGCTTGGCAAGCTCAACCAGCGGAACGCCGAACGCCCCTGGCAGCCGTCGGGCGAGCTTCAGACGGCGATCAACGATCTGTTCAACAAGCCCAACCTGGACATCACCGCGGACCTCTCGATCGTCGGGCCGATCTTCGACCAGAACCTCGTGGTCTCGGGACCGATCTACCGCAAGGGTTACTGGTCGCAGGTGACGGCCGGTCCCAAGACGGGCTTCGGCCTGCTTCCCAGCGACGAAGGGATCGCCTTCTACAACAGCCAGGCGCTCCAGAGCACGACGCCGATCACCGACTTCCAGAACCAGATCGCTTCCGACGAACAAGGCCAGCGGGCCGCCAAGCTTTATCAGTTCACGGCGACCACCATCGACCAGGCCGAACAGACGATCTACGCCCTTTTGCGAACGACGGGCCTGTCGCTCACGCCGGCCGCGACGCACAACGTCAACGCTCAGATCTGCTCGACGCCCCAGGCGGGCAAGGGCTTGCCTCGCGCGATCGGCGGCCTGCTCGGGTTCAATCAGAACAAGATCACCGACATGGTGTATCAGAACGCCCTGCCCCAGTTCCAGCAGCGCATCCCCGTCGAGGCGCAGGAAGAGGCGGAAGAGCGGATCGCCGGCGAACTCGCGCAGCGGAACGCCGACATCCAGCGCTTCCTGATCGGCAACGACATCCTCGCGGTCGAGGATTTCCTGGTCAGCGGCCTGTCGCTGCGGTCGCGTCCCCAGGCGGTGTACGTGGGGGGCCTGTTCCAGTCGAAGACCGGCGACAAGCAGCGCGGGGCCGACGCGCCGCAGCCTCCGCAGCTCGCGGTCCCGGCCCCCGGACTGACCGCCGACGTCCATCTGGGGTCGGTCCTCACCAGCGCCCTCGACGGCCTCTACCAGCGCGACCAGGTCCGGGCGGTCGACAACGTGATGATCGTCACCCACGACGTCCCCCCCGGCGCGCCCCCCGCGCAAGCGGTGACGATCACGACCAACGTCGATTACCCGACCTACCTCAAGGCCGTGGAAGAGGCCGTGAAGGCCAAGAACCCCAAGATCCAGGCGCTCCGGATTCGCAAGCCGGCCCAGCCGCCGGAATTCGCGGCCGACGCTCGGGGCTTCGTCGTGGCGATCCTCCACGATCTCGAGATCGACGCCCCGGCCCCCGACCCATCCTCCCGAGCCGGTTCGATCGTCGGCGCCAACGCCAAGGTGCTGCGCGTCAAGATCCCCCAGGCCGAGGCCGCGCTTTCCTACAAAGTCGAGTCGGCGTCGCCGGGCTCGCATCAACTTCACGCCAAGCTTGAGGAGTTCACCCCGTCGACCGCCTCGCAGGTGATGGCCCTCAACGACGACGAATCGAAGCCGACCACGCTCAACCGATTCAGCGGCGCGCTCGTGATCAGCACCCTGGCCGCGAAGCTTCGCAGCCAGCCGATCAACGCGAACCTCGACAACCTGCGGCTCCGCGGCTTCGCCGTCGAGTCGATCTCGCCGTTGGACCCCTCGGGCTGGGTCCGGGTGAACCTGGTGAGAGCCTACGACACGCCCGCGCCCGTCAATCCGGTCCCCGATCTCACGGAGCCCCCGATCCAGCCCGACGCGCCGGGGCCGCAGCCGGCCGCGGCCCCGGCGCAGGCCCAGGCGGCCCCCGCGCAAACGGCGCTCGCAACGCCGGCGCAGTAACCCGACTCCCATCAGAGAGCGATTATGAACGTCGGCGGCGTCCAGGACGCGTCCCTGGGCGCCGACGACGTTTCGCGTTCCACGGTCAATACACCAGCGTCACCGCCGTGATCATGGCGGGTTCGAGGCGGCGGATCACGTCGGCGGCGGTCTCGGCGTCCTGGCGGCTGACGTCGAGGTGGGTGCAGGCCCGGATCACTTGCTCGCCCAGGACCGAAACGAGCACGCCGTGCGACTTCAGGTAAGCGGCGACCTCGGCGGCGGTGCCGAGCGTGGGATCGACGTCGACCCAGACCAGGTTGGTCTCGACCGGCCCGGATTCGAGCCGCAGCCCTTCGGTCTCGGAGAACGCCGAGGCCAAAATCCGGGCGTTGGCGTGGTCTTCGTCCAGCCGCTCAACGTTGTTCGCCAGCGAATACAGCGCGGCGGCGGCGATCACGCCGGCCTGACGCATCGCCCCCCCCATCAGCTTGCGGAGCTTGCGGGCCTCGCGGATCGCCTCGGCCGTCCCCGCGAGCGCCGAGCCTACCGGCGCGCCAAGTCCTTTCGAGAAACAGATCGACACCGTGTCGAAAGACCGGGCCCACTCCTCGGCCGGAACCCCAGTGGCGACCACCGCGTTCATCAGCCGGGCGCCGTCGAGATGCATCGCCAGGCGGTTGTCGTGAGCCCAGCGGGCGATGCCGGCGATGCTCTCGATCGGGTGGATCCGACCACCGCCCCGGTTGTGCGTATTCTCCAGCCAAACCAGCCGGGTTCGCACGTAGTGCGAATCGTCGGGCCGGACCGCGTCGTCGATCTCGGTCGCGGAGAGGATGCCGAAGTCCCCCTCGAAGGTCCGCGCCGTCACTCCCGAATGGCGGGCGACCCCCCCCGCTTCCCACAGGTAGACGTGCGACGTCGCCGAGCAGATCAACTCGTCGCCCGGTCGGGTGTGGACGCCGACGGCAATCTGATTCGCCATGGTCCCCGACGGCACGTACACGGCCGCTTCCTTGCCCAGCAACTCGGCCGTCTTCGCTTCGAGCGCTCTGACCGTCGGGTCGTCGCCGAACACGTCGTCGCCGACCGGGGCCTCGACCATCGCCCTGAGCATGGCGGGGCTCGGCCGCGTCACCGTGTCGGACCTGAGATCAATCGGCGGTCGGCTGCTGCTCATGATGGTCCATCCGTCAAGGTCTCGATACAAGCTCGCGCGGTCGTCGACCGTCGATTCAATTCTCCGGGCGCGACGCCGACGCGGTCAACCCGGTATCGCGGTCGGATCGACGGCCGGGGCTCGGAATCGTATCCTGACCAGGACGACCGCACACGAACAACGTCCAATCTGCAAACGAGGCGTCGTCAGTAGAAGAATTCACCACGGAGGACGCGGCGCGGCCGTCGGCCGCAACCAAAACAGGGGACGGGAGAACGGAATCACCACGGAGGACGCGGGGGACGCAGAGGAAAGAAGAGAGAACAAGAGGGAATACCAGGCAAGAGAAGGGTGAACCGCGCCGTCTGGAATCTTCTCAAACGACGAGAAGATCGACGCCTTGCAGTGCGGAGGAAGGAGAAGAGTGAGGAGAAGGGCAAGGACCAATCAAGAATTCTCGATTTTTTCCCTCTCCGCTCCCTTCCCCCCTCCCCTCCGCTCTCTTCTTTCCGCTCACTTCCTTCTTTCCTTCGTGTCCCCCGCGTCCTCCGTGGTGAGTTCGTCTTGTTTTCCTCTGTTTCCCTTCGCGTCCTTCGTGGTGAGTTTTCAGGATTTCCAATGGGCTATCGTTCGCTTGCTCAGTGCGTCCGCGATCTCGAACAGACCGGCCGTCTCATCGCGATCGACGACGAGATCGATCCGTATCTCGAAGCCGGCGCGATCCAGCGCCGGGTCTATCAGGCGAGAGGGCCGGCGATCCTGTTCCGCAACGTCAAGGGGACGGCGTTCCCGATGGTCGGCAACCTGTTCGGGACGATCGAGCGCGCCCGCTATTTGTTCCGCGACGCCCTCGACGACGTCCGCCGGCTCGTCGATCTCAAGGTCGATCCGTCGGCCGCCGCCCGCCGGCCCTGGCGCTATCGCGGCCTCCCCCGGACGCTCTGGAGGCTCCGACCCAAAATGGTTCGCGGCGGGCCGATCCTCGACCATCAAACGACGATCGACAAGCTCCCCGCGCTCCAATCGTGGCCGCTCGACGGCGGGCCGTTCGTCACCCTGCCCCTCGTGTACAGCGAAGACCCCGACCGTCCCGGCTTGTCGCGGTCGAACCTGGGGATGTACCGGGTGCAGCTCTCGGGGAACGACTACGAGACCAATCGCGAGGTCGGCCTGCATTACCAGATCCACCGGGGGATCGGCGTCCACCACGCGTCGGCGATCCGTCGCGGCGAGTCGTTGCGGGTCAACGTGATCGTCGGCGGCCCCCCCGCCCTCACCCTGGCCGCCGTGATGCCGCTCCCCGAAGGTCTACCCGAGTTGGCGTTCGCCGGCGCGCTCGGCGGCCGACGCGTCGCGATGGTCGCCCCCGAGGGCGCGCTGCCGATGCCCGCCGAGGCCGATTTCGTGATCGCCGGCACAATCGACCCGGAGGCCCGCAAGCCCGAGGGGCCGTTCGGCGATCACCTGGGCTATTACAGCCTCTCCCACGATTACCCGGTGCTCCGGGTCGACCGCGTGTACCACCGCGCCGGGGCGATCTGGCCGTTCACGACGGTCGGCCGCCCCCCCCAGGAAGACACGACGTTCGGCGAGCTGATCCACGACTTGACCGGACCGATCATCCCGACCGTCCTGCCCGGTCTCCACGCGATCCACGCCGTCGACGCGGCCGGCGTCCACCCGCTCTTGCTGGCGATCGCCAGCGAGCGCTACGTCCCCTACGCGGCGGTCCGCCGACCGCAAGAAATCCTGACCATCGCGAATGCGATCCTCGGCCAGGGGCAGCTCTCGCTGGCGAAGTATCTCCTGATCGTCGCCGGCGAGGACGACCCGAGCCTGGACGTCCACGACGTCGCCGGGTTCCTCCGGCACCTGCTGGAACGGATCGACTGGAGCGCGGACCTTCATTTCCAGACCCGGACGACGATCGACACCCTCGATTACTCCGGGCACGGCCTGAACCAGGGGTCGAAGGTCGTGATGGCCGCCGCCGGCCCGAGGCGCAGGGAGCTTCCCCGCGAACTGCCGAGCGGCCTGCGGCTCCCCGACGGCTTCCGCGACCCGAAACTCGTGATACCCGGCGTGCTCGCGATCACCGGCTCGAAGTATGACGACCGTTCCCGCCGGCTCGACGGCTTCACCCGCTACTTCGGCCCGGACGATCCGATTCGAGAGTTCCCGCTGATCGTGATCGTCGACGACGCCGCGTTCACCGCGCGGGGCTTGAACAACTTCCTCTGGGTCGTCTTCACCCGCTCGAACCCGGCCGCCGACGTCGACGGGATCGACGCGTTCACCCACGACAAGCACTGGGGATGCCTCGGCCCTCTGGTCATCGACGCCCGGATCAAGCCGCACCACGCCCCCCCGCTGGTCGACGACCCTGAGATCGAATCCCGCGTCGACCGCCTCGCCGCCCCCGGCGGGCCGTTGCACGGGATTTACTGACGGCGGCGGTCGATCGAGGCCGCGCGCGTGAGATTTGCCATCGCAAATCCACCTCGTAAACACCCTAAACTTCCTAACATCGGAATTCAGGATATTCAGGGTGTATAGGATGTGGTTTCATGCCGACCTCAAGCGGCGTCGATGGATGATTGAGTGGGAGTGGGGGTGGACTTCATGAGTGGAGCTGGGCTTGCGTCCTGGTCAACAACATCCACGCACCCAAGCCAGGTAAATTAGGTGGTATCGGCTAATTTGTTTTTTGCCTGAACCACCCATCTTGTGCATCCCAGGTGCGTGGCCATGATCTCGTGAGCTTCATGGCCGACTTGCCCAACCGGATCGACCGTCGCGCGAACCGATGCCGGGAGTCCAGACGACCGCCCGCACAACCTACCGGACCCGCATTCAAGGCCGACCGGAGCTTTACGCGAATTCCGGTCGGCCGATCGTATATTCTCCATAGGGGCGTCTCGCCCGAGGCATCCGCGCGCTCTTTGACAATGCGGATTCGGTGAAACCGTGCTGGGGCGCGTCCCAGCCCTTGGTGAAAACCGCGCAAACGAACCCGAACTTCGAGGCCCAGTCGACGCCTCTCAGTCGATCGCAGTCGCCAAAAAACGCGCGAACGAACCCAATCCTCGGGGGCCGATCGGAAAGCCCGCAGGGGCGCGAAGGACCGCCCGGAGGAACTTCGAGCCACACGTTCGGAGCGAACGAAGCCATTCCGAATTCGAGCTGCAAACCCGATTATGCAAATGCTTTACGACTCGCATCGGCCGGCCCGTCGGGGCGCGAACGAACCCAATCGCGAGCCCGCTCCACGACGCGGATTCGGGCGTGAAAAGACGACTGCCGACGGCAGTTCGGGGACGATCAAAGCCAATCGGCTTCGTCAGTGACACCGCGTCGCCGCGGAGCCGGCGACGCTCACTCGCCGATCTGTCTCACGGCCTGAGACGCGACTTCTTGAAGGTCGCGTTGCTGTGTAAGCTTCTTCAAATCGGCGAGCGCGCTCTTCGCATCCGGGCCGATGCGACCCAGCGCGTACGCCGAAGCCGCCCGCACGCTGACGTCGCGATCCTTCAGCGCGGTCGAGAGGGCGGGGACGGCATCCCTGGCGGCGGGCCCCATCCTGCCCAGAGCGATGGCGGCCCGCGATCGAGCGGCGGCGTCGCGGAGTTTAAGGCTCTGAATCAAGCTGGGGACGGCCGCGACGTTGGGCTCTGCGCCGGGCGAGGTTGCGCCTCCGCCGCAGCCGCAGCCGCAGCCGGCCCAGACGAGCGAGCAGAGCAACAGCGTAAGCGACGGCGCGCGGCTCGCCATGCGGAACGTGGTCATGGTGCGGACCCTCATCGCTATCGAATTCGTCAATAGGCGTCGGCCGAAACGATCTCGCCCCCCGCGCGGGTGCCGAGCGATCGCCAGGTCGTCGGACTGATCGAATCCTTGATGAAGCCGACGTGGCCGTCGACGAACGCCGCGTTGACGCCGCCGGAGTGGTTGCTCCGGGCCGACTTCCAGGGGGCGGAGGCGCTGTGGAAGGTGCAATCCATGATCTTCGTGTTCGGCGGCAGCGCGACGTTCCCCATGTTGCCGTCCTCGAAATTGCCCGCGAACCACGCCCCCATCTTGATCGCGCTCTGGGCGATCGGCGAATCGCAGTTCCCACCGTCGCCGGCGTTGCTCAGGTAGCGCTTCACGTCGTTCGACGTCCCCGCCGCGACCTCGTAAGCGCCGGCGCTGCCCGGCCCCCGGAGGCTCTCCGAGAACGCCACCGTATTGGACGTACCGTCGGTCAACGCCGACAATCGCAGCCACGAATTCGTGAACAGGACGCCGGTGGCCCTTTCGCCGTTCCCCTGGACGCCGTTGAGGGTCTCGCCCGCCCCGCTGATCATCAGGTAGCTGCCGGCCGCGAACGGCACCGACCCCGAGCCGGGAACCGACGTCGGGAAGCCGTCGCTCGGGCAGAGAAGTGCGGCGATGCTGATCCTGTACACGGTCGTGTTCTGGGGCCAGTATTCGTATCCCTGCGCCGGGCCGCCGAGCATGCCGATGTTGAAGTTGATGCTGTTGAAGACCGGCGACCCCTCGGTGAACGGCTGGATGAACGCCAGCGCCCCCCAGCCCATGTGCTCGAAGGGGATCGTGGGATCGAGCGGGTTCGGCCCCACGAACTTGCCCGTGGGCAGCGACCCCTGCGCGCTCTCGTAATTCAGCGTCGACAGCATCACCTGCTTGAGGTTGTTGGTGCATTGCGCGCGGCGGGCCGCCTCCCGCGCCGCCTGGACGGCCGGAAGAAGCAGGGCAATCAACACCGCGATGATGGCGATGACGACCAGCAGCTCGATGAGAGTGAAACCGCGACGACGCATGATGGGCTTCCGTAGATTCATGGAAGGCTTTCATGGAGAGGGCCCAGGGCCGACACGCGAGTGTGACGAATCTCGAAAACATAACATCAGGCGCGGACTCTGAGTTCAAGACCCTTGTCCCGATTTCCCCGAAGCCTTGCGGCGGGGGCGCGACCGGAAGGCTGGATTTGACGAGGGGCCGTTTCGGCGATAAACTAACGCTCCCCCTTGAGAAAGGGATCGACGAGGTGGTCCGCGCGCCGGGCGTCATGCTCGGCTATCACGAGCGGCCGGCGGAGACCGCGGCGGCGCTGCGCGAAGGCTGGTTCCACACCGGCGACGTCGGTGCGCTCGACGCCGACGGCCGACTGACCATCCTCGATCGCAAGAAGGACTTGATCATCTCCGGC
>CALCIC010001039.1 GCA_937907405.1 uncultured Isosphaeraceae bacterium
GCGTCACGTTTTTGGTCGACGCCAGCGCGTCGATGAACTACAAGGGCTCGCGCGCGGCCCTCAGCAAGTTCGACTACGCCTCGACGCTCGTGGTCTCGCTGGCGATGCTCTTGCTCCGTCAGCAAGACCCGGTCGGCCTCGTGCTCTTCGACGAGGACGCCGTGACGGTCGCCCCGCCGCGCGCCACCCAGGCGCAGGTCTTGATGATCACCGGCCTGCTGGAGCAGTGCCGGCCGTCGCGCAAGACCGAACTCGGCAGGATGCTCGTCGCGCTCGGCGACCAGTTCCGCCGTCGCAACATGATCGTGATCGTCTCCGACCTGCTCACCGACCTCGACGCGCTGTACGCGGGCCTCAACAGACTGCGGTTCAGCGGCCACGAGGTCCTCGTCATGCAGGTGCTCGACCGCGACGAACTCGACCTGCCGTTCGACGGCCCAACCATTTTCAAGGACATCGAGGGGGACGAGGAACTCTTCGCCGAACCCGGGGCGTTTCGGAAATCGTACCGGGCCGCCATGGACGACTTCCTAGCGGGCGTGAAGAAGGAATGCGGCGCTCGGGGCTACGACCACGTCCGGTTCTTCACCGACGAGCCCCTGGGTGATTCGCTCAGCTACTTCCTCCATTCCCGACACGAGGCTGGGAGGGCCAACCGGCAGGGCGCGCGATAGACCTAGACCGATACGACGGCGGACGAACGGACGAACCAACGGCCCGACCCTGGAAAACCACCCCGACGCCATGACGTTTTTAAGCCCGCTACTGATCTGGGGGACGCTGCTCGGCTCGATCCCCATCATCATCCACCTGCTGAACCGTCGCCGGTTCCGCCGCGTGGAATGGGCGCCGATGCACTATCTGCGGCTCACCATCCAGCGCAATCGGCGGAAGATCCAGATCGAGGAATTGCTCCTTCTGTTGCTGCGGATCGCGCTCCCGGTGCTCCTGTTCTTCTTCCTGGCGCGACCGATCCCCAGCCCGACGGGCATGGAGAAGTGGATCGGTCAGGGGGGGCGGTCGAGTCAGATCGTCCTGATCGACGATTCGCTGAGCATGGGCTACGCCGACGGCGAGGCTCCGGCCTTCGACCGCGCCGTGCAGGCGGCCGCCTCGCTCCTGGGGACGGTTCGGCCGCAAGACCGCTGCACCGTGCTGCGGACCTCCTCGCCGCGCGCGCCGGTCGTGCACGACGTCGAGGGGAGCCGCCGCGACGAGTTGTCCGCGGCGGCCTCGTCGGTCTCGTTGACGTCCGCCCATGCGTCGTGGCCGATCGTCCTGGAGGCCGTCGACGAGGTCTTGAAGTCGTGTACGTACCCGACGAGGCAACTGACCATTCTGACCGACCTTCGGCGGAGCGGCTGGGATCGCGAACTTGCCGACCTCGCCCGGCGATGGAACGAGGATTCGATCCGGGTCCGGGTCGTCGACGTGGGGTCTGTCGAGTCGGCCAACGTCGCCCTGGAATCGCTGGCGCCCGTCGATCGCACGGTCCTGGCCGGCGCGCCGAGCGCCTGGGAGGCGGTGATCCGCAACGACTCGCCGCGGACGCTCGACGGGGTCAAGGCCGTGCTTCGCGTGGACGACAAGCCGACCGAGTTGACGCTGCCCCGGATCGCGCCCAACTCGACCGCGACGGTGCCGTTGTCGGTCGCGTTCCCCGGGTCGGGGCCGCACGAGTTCTCGCTCCAACTCGCCGAGGACGCCTTGCCGGGCGACAACCAGCGCTGGTCGGCCGTCGCGGTCAAGGATTCGCTGTTGATCCGACTCGTCGACGGCGAGCCCTCCACCGAGCCGTTCGGTTCGGAGGTCGACTACCTGGCCGCGCCGTTGTCGATCGGCGTGGGGGCGGCCGACGCCTGGCGCGTCGAGGTCGTCGCCGATCAGGACTTCCTGTCCCAGCGACTTGATCCGGCCGACGTCCTGGTCCTGGCGAACGTCGGGTCGCTGACGACCGAGCAGGCCGACCGTTTGAACCAACTGGTGCGAGCCGGCATGGGACTGATGATTTTCACCGGGAGCAAACTGGACGTCGGCCTGTACAACGATCTGCTCTACCGGCCCGAGAGCCGGCTCCTGCCGTTCCCGATGAAATCGCTGGTGGACGCGAGCATCCGGGGCCTGATCGTCGAGCCTGTCAGGCCGTCGCCTCTGGAGAAGCTGCTGGAGTTGAAGCCGTCGGCCCTGGAGCGGATCGCGGTCCGGCAGATCACGTCGGTCGACGAGGGGCGGTCTGAGAAGGAGGACGACAAGGACGCGGCGCGGGTGCTGGCTCGATGGAACGACCCCGGCCGATCGCCGGCGGTCGCGCAGCGCGTGGCCGGCGACGGTCGGGTCTTGCTCTGGACGACGACCGCCGATCGCGCGGGCAACGATTGGCCGATCGAACCCAGCTTCGTGCTGGCCGTCCGGGAAGCCGTCCGAGGATCGGCCCGGCCGACGCGGCTCGACAACACGGTCACGGCCGGGGACGTGGTCCGGCGGGAGATCCACACCAGCCAGCAGGTCGGCGACGTCCGGCTGACTCCCCCCGACGGCGCCGAGCCGGTCTCTTTGACGGCGGTTCCGGTCGAAGAGCAGCCCGCCGACCCCCGAGGCCCGGCCGTCGCGATCGCGTTCCCGGACATGCGCCGGGCCGGCGTCTACCGTCTCGCCTGGGACGAAGGGGCGCTGGGCACGCAGCAGGACGTCTACGCCGCCAACCCCGACGCCCGCGAGAGTCGGCTGGAACGGATCGAGGGGGATGAGTTGAGGAAGCTGATGGAACCGCTGGAAGTCGAGGTCGTCGCCTTCAAGGGGGACGGCGCCGAGGTCTTCTCGCCGACGGGCCGCGAGATCTGGCGCGACCTGGCCTGCGCCCTGCTCGTGCTGCTGCTCGTCGAATCGGTCTTCGCAAAGTGGGTTGGTCGGTCGCGCTGAACTGAACGGGACCCTTGGGGGTTGAACGCGTCGTCATGAATCGATTCTGGCAATACCTCCTGGGGATCGAGCCGACGTCGCCGGGGGTGGTCTCGGGCGTCGATTCGCGGCTCGAGTTCGCGTCGCTGCCGCGCGGCGTCGGGGCGGTCGTGGCGATCCTCGGTGCGCTCGCGCTGGCCGCCCTGCTCTGGCGGCTGTACCGCTGGGAGCGCCGCGAGCTGTCGCCGATCAAGCGCGGGTTGCTCGCCGGCCTGCGGATTTTGACGGTCGCGGCGGTCGGAATCATGCTGCTGGAACCGGTGATGGTCTCGACCCG